>CAISZK010000134.1 GCA_903889915.1 uncultured Bacteroidota bacterium | reverse complement strand
TAATTTTGATTATTCAAAAAAGAAATCATTTATAGTTGACCCATTTGCCGGTGACGCTGTTAAAGAATTTAGTGAAAAATTAAATGCAAAAATTATTGATAAGCAACTTGAAAATATTGCTAATACGGATTTTGAATAATGGATGTCTTCTTGAAATCTGAAAATTAAAATTATACCAAAAAATAAAATTATTAAAACAACAATTCATTAAAACAACAAGAATATGAAAGAAGAAATAATAGAGTTAATAAAAGACAAATTATCTGAGATAACTAAATTATCTTTTGAAGATAGGCATTTTCATCTTAAATACTATGTTGATGCTATTTTAGAAAATATAGTAAAATTAATAAATATTTCAGATAATGAAGAGGAAAAACAATCATATAAATTTATATGGGATCGTTTAAATCATACCAATGAAAAAGAAGTAGAATTTGCTAAAAGGGCTTATGATAAAGCAAAAAAGAAAAATGCCGCTAAAATAAGGGAAACAGAATATAATTTAAGCCTTAGAAAAGCAATACGACAGATAGATGTAGATTTAGCTTTATTATAAAATTATCAAACCAACACTCATGAACAACAGCGAAATAATCCTTTACCCGGCAAATAGTCTGAACCGCTGATTTATTATGATAAAAAAGCAAAACAATAATTATGAATAACAATCAACTTATATTTTACTCCACACCACAGGGCAATATAAAAGTGGAAGTGGTTTTTGAAAATGAAACCTTTTGGATTACCCAAAAAGTTATGGCGCAATTATTCGGCGTGGAAGTGCCTGCAATCAGCAAGCATTTGGCAAACATTTACGATACCAAGGAGCTTGACAAAGATGCAACTATTTCCATTTTGGAAATAGTTCAACAGGAAGGAGACAGGAATGTCAAACGCAAGGTTGAGTATTATAGCCTTGATGCTATATTGGCTGTTGGCTACCGCGTGAATTCAAAACAAGCCACACAGTTTCGTATATGGGCAACCAATACATTGAAAGAGTTTATCACCAAAGGTTTTATTCTGGATGATGAACGATTGAAACAGGGTAAAAGTTTTGGGCGTGATTATTTCGAAGAACTGCTTGAACGCATTCGCGAAATAAGAGCAAGTGAACGCAGATTCTACCAAAAGATAACCGATATTTATGCACTCAGCGTAGATTATGATAAGAATGCTGATACTACAAGAGATTTTTTTGCAGGTGTTCAAAACAAACTTCATTGGGCAATTTCAGGCAAAACAGCAGCCGAAATTTACCCCGTTGGATATTATGGTGCTTTGAGAAAATGCAGTATTATAAAACTATCCCACGGGGTAAATCTATACCGAAGCCGATGCAGCGAAAATATTTATGGGCCTGAAAACCTGGAAATACGCACCACATGGAAAAATCATGAAAAGCGATGTAACTATAGCGAAAAACTATCTTGAAGAGGAACACATCAAGGAGATGAACCGCATCGTTTCCGCATATCTTGATTTGGCTGAAAACAATGCAAAGCGCGGAATCTTAATGTACATGAAGGAATGGAGTCAGTTCCTTCATGATTTTCTGCAAATATCGAAATATCCGATCTTAAAAGACAAAGGAAAAGTCACCATGCTCGAAGCCAAACTGAAAGCTGAGCAGGAATATGATAAATACAGGGTGATACAGGATAAAGATTACGAATCTGACTTTGACAGGGAGATTAAAAAAATGGAAAATGATAAGGAATAGTAATTGAATTCCATCGGTCAAGATTTTCAGCCATGAAGGAACTGCAAACCTTCATGCAATAATTGAGGGTTTTTGTAATCCTGCAAAAACACCGGAATAACCCCAAGAAGTTTTATCAATAATTAAAAAAATAGTTATGAAAATCCAGGAATTAAAAGAAGCAATCAAATCGCACAAACGGGAAGAACTGGAATTTATCATTTCGGAACTTTATAAAGCCATTCCCAAAGCGAAGAAAGAAGATGCACAAATTGATGAAATCATCAAAAAGCCCATAAAGGAAACTGCTGCGAAAAGTGATAAAAAAACAGGCAGGACAATTAAAGCGATAAAAGCAGATGTAGATAATTTTATCTTTAATGCAAAAGAACAAAATTACCTGGGTCCCAACAGAGCTATACCTAAAGCGCAGCGTTCAAAATGGAGGTTTCTGGTTAAAAATCTGTATAAAGAGATCCTCGTTGCTGAGAAAAACGGTGAATCAACGGTTGAATGTGCATCGGTTATGAAAGACCTGTACGAATGTCTGACTTATTCGTGCCATTATATTTGTTTTACAGCTTACGATACATTTGAATCAGTAGGTATTGATCAGGATGATTTCTTTGAACAAATAATAAAATACTATCGTGATGCCGTTGATATTGCAGATTTCATAAACATCTCCATTCGCCTGATCATTGACAACCCTTTAAATCGTTATACATTGTATTCAAGTTTAATGACCATCTTTTTCAACTATTGCCAAACCCCGGCAATGAAAGAGATGGTTATTTCAACAGCAAAGGACATACTTGTGAAGGTTAAAAACGAACCTGAGAAAAAAGATGCATTTTTCATGTCTTCCACAAGAACTAATGAAATGAGCTATGAGAAAAGAGAAAAAGTAAATAATTTAGTAGAAATTATTTTCCGTGCACACTGTTATCTTTATGAATTTTCGATAGGTGCTGCATTCGCTCAAAGCAATTTAATTGAGAGAGACAAAGAGATTACTTTATATATTGTCGTTCGCATCTTGTTTGGTTTTAATAACCATGAACAAATACTGAAAGAAATAGAAAGTAATATGAGCATAAAACCAAGAGAATCATTACTGAAATTGAGAGACTATATTTTGAAAAATAAAAAATTGCCTGATTATATGTAACCTTGCGTTCGGGCGCCTAACCAGACGCATTCGTAAATTTTAAAATGCAGTGATGTCACGCGTTGGGAAACGCGCGCCAACAGGAAATTTGCAGCACAACCGAAAGGATTTGCATCTTGCAAAATGCTGCAATAAATTTAGTAACATAATAGAATTCTCAGTAATTTTATGCCCTGCTAAAACAAATGTTTTTGATGGATGAAAAAGAATAAAAAAACTCCCCCGCCCAATAACAGTTTTACCGAAATACTGCTTTATAATTCTCCCGAAGGAAAGGTGAAAGTTGAAATATTTCTTCATGATGAAAATATTTGGCTTACACAGGCGAAAATAGCTGACTTGTTTGATGTGGACAGGACTGTTGTTACTAAACATTTGAAAAATATTTTTCAAACAAATGAATTGCAGGAAGATTCAGTATGTGCAAAAATTGCACATACTGCCGATGATGGAAAAGTTTATAATACTCAATTTTATAATCTTGATGTAATCATTGCACCGCCTGAAAGGATTTGAAATCCTTTCAGTTTAACCTGGGATTTATAATCCTGTAAAAAAGAAAATTATGAATAGTAAAGAATTACCATCATTGCAAAATTTTATTTTATATACCACACCTAATGGTGAGGTAAAACTTCAGGTGTTTTTACAGGATGAAACCCTTTGGCTTACACAAAAAATGATGGCAGAACTTTTTGGTGTCAAAGAAAACACCATCACTTATCATCTGAAAGAGATTTATTCCAGTGGAGAATTAGTTGAGCAGGCAACTACTCGAAAAATTCGAGTAGTTCGAAATGAAGGTGGTCGTGAGGTTTCGAGAGAAATTGATTACTATAACCTCGATGTAATAATATCAGTTGGATATCGGGTAAATTCGGTAAGAGCAACCCAATTCAGAATTTGGGCTACAAAGGTTTTGAAAGAATATATCATCAAAGGTTTTGCCATGAACGATGCCCGTTTGAAACAGGGTGATAAGGCTTTTGGTAAAGATTATTTTCGCGAATTGCTTGAGAGGATTCGATCCATAAGAACAAGTGAAAGGAGAATTTACCAGCAAATAACAGATATATTTGCAGAATGTAGTAGTGATATGACCCCAATTCCGAAACCACACGTAATTTTTATGCTATGGTGCAAAATAAATTCCATTATGCAATCACGAGGCAAACTGCAGCAGAAATAATTTTTGAAAAAGCAGATAAATCCAAATCATTTATGGGATTGACGACCTGGAAAAATGCACCCGATGGACGAATACTACCATCGGATGTTACCTTTGCAAAAAACTACCTTACAGAAAAAGAAATAAAAAAACTGGAACGAACAATTTCAGGCTTTTTCGATTACATTGAAAATGTGATTGAAAATGAAAATATCCTAACTATGAATGATATGGCAGGCAATGTGGATAATTTTCTCCATTTCAACAAATTTAAAATTTTAATAGGGAAAGGGAAAGTTTCTAAAAAAGAAGCGGATGAAAAAGCATTGAATGAGTATGCTGAGTATAATAAATTTCAACCTATAGAATCAGATTTTGACAGAGCATTAAAGGCATTGGGGAAAAAGAATAATGAATTAGATTAATTCCATTCTCCATCAAGAAAGATTTAAAATCCCATAAAAAAGAAGTATAATTGCAACTTGCAAATCGTAATGCAAATGACAAAGAAAAAACGAAAAACAAACATGAAAAATTAAAACTATTAAAAAACAAATCAACAACTAAAAACTTAAAAAAACCATGAAAAAATTATTCTTATCAGTAGTATGTATCTTGTGCCTGCTGGCATTGGCAGCCAAATCACAAACCACAATTCCAAATCCGGGTTTTGAGAATTGGACAAGTAATCATGATGCCGTGGGTTGGGACAATTCAAATTTAAGCACCACCTATCTGGGTCTTGCTGTTACCATTACAGGTGTTACAAAAAGCACTGACGCTCATAGCGGCTCTTACAGTGCAAAACTGTTATCAAAAGATACTACAATTGTGGTTTACACCACGCCAGTCACCCCGGGTTTCGTTACCCTTGGTACTTTCTGGTTCAACAGCACAAGCCAAACCGGTGGCGTTACAGGAGGAATTCTATTCCATGGCAGACCGGATTCACTGACATGCTGGTATAAGTCTTCATTACAGGGCTCAGATAAATCATCCTTTTACTTTTCAGAATGGCAGGGCGCCCACGCCACCATCATTGCCAACGACAGTGCAAAGATTGCAACATCAGCAGCCAACTGGACATATTTTGCCATGCCGATACATTACATGGATGCTGGTACTCCCGATAGCCTGAATATTACAATAGGCAGTTCCGACATGGGAGTTCAGGCCAATATTGCCAACAACTCGCAAATGAACCTTGATGATGTTTCGTTGGTTTACGGTAGTGTAGGCATTATGGATATTGCTTATTCCAACAATTTTAATGTGTATGCTGACAAAGCTACAAACCAGCTTATCATCAATCTCAATTTTGATCAAAGCCAATCTACCGAAATAGCACTTTACACTATTTCCGGACAACTTGTAAAAAGTTATGTGAAAAATATTGAATCTTCAAAAGAGTTGATGGAGTTGAGTTCCCTGTCCAAAGGAATTTATGTTCTCAAAGTGATGCGCAATGACGGACAAAATTTTTCTCAGAAGATATCGGTTAATTGATAGTCCGGTAAGGCAATGTCATTAAGTTAAGGAAACACAAACTATTCAATGGTATTAAAGGTGTTTGAACAGGGAAAATCCCGTAGGGATTTAATATGAATAGTAAACAAATCGTAGGTCACGGCAACCCTGAAAGGGTTGAAGATAGCTCATTATCAGCATTCAACCCCTTTAGGGTTGTTGCTGAATTTGGAATGAATACTATTCATATTTAACCCCTTTCGGGGTTATCAACAGCCTTGTTTTACGTATTATACCATTAACCTAATGACATTCCCTCTGGGACTTTTTTATCATTGTCGCTTGCGTTATTGCCAAACATTCCTATTGGACTTTATGATCAACATCGCAACTCATATTACCGAACTTAAAAACACAACCCGACTCTTATCTTTCACCCTCAAAATTTTACTTTCAAAAAAATGACTGCGTAGTTTAATAATAATTTCTATTTTTGTAAAAAAAATATCTGTGAATAAAATGGCTACTTCTTTGATTAGAAACGCAAGTTTTGTTTTATTGCTGGTATTGTTTTTTTATCCACGGGTAAACTATTCCCAGAATAACATGTGTGCATCAGCTGACCCTTTTTGCACAGGAACAACATATAATTTTCCAGCCGGAGTGAATGCAGGCACTGCTGAAAGCGGTCCCAGCTATAGTTGTCTCGGTTCTGAACCTAACCCTGCCTGGTATTATCTGCAGATTGCAAATTCCGGTCCACTGGAAATTCATATGGTAGGAGGCAACAGCACCAACGATATTGATTTTTGTTGCTGGGGACCTTTCCCGAATTTGGGTGCGGCTTGTGGCAGTCTTTCAGGAGGTGCAAGTCTTTCCAGTCATCATGCTCCGGGTGCATGTACCTGGTATCCGAGTGGAAATGTCGTGGATTGCAGTTATGATATCAGTGCAGGTGAATGGTGCTATATTCCTAACGGTGTTACCGGACAGGTGTATATGCTGATGATAACGAATTACTCAAACTCAGCCTGTAATATTGTTTTCTCACAAAGTGGAGGAACAGGTTCAACAGATTGCTCAATACTGGCGCCACCCATAACGAATAACGGTCCACTGTGCGTTGGGCAGACACTAAATCTCACTGTTACAAATCCAACTCCGGGTGCAACCTATAACTGGACAGGTCCGGGAGGCTTCACTTCAACAACGATGAATCCCAGCATTCCCAATGTCACCATGGCAGATACAGGAACCTATTCAATGACGATCACAGTGAATGGACAAACCAGTGCGGCGGTAACAACTACTGTGGTCGTTAACTCATACCCCATTGCAGATGCGGGTTTGGATCAATCCATTTGTTTGGGAGATTTTGCCATACTCACGGCTAGCGGTGGTGGTACCTATATCTGGAGTACGGGTGATAGTACTGCAACGATCACAGATAACCCGGCCATCACATACACTTATACAGTTACAGTTTCGAACAATGGATGTGCAGCAACCGACAGTGTTGTGGTTACTGTGAATCCGCTACCAAGACCTGTTGCAACCACAACGCCTGCTTCATGCGGCCTGAGCAACGGAAGCGCCACAGCAACGGCCGGAGACAGCTATTTGTGGAACGATGGACAGACAACGGCAACAGCTTCTAACCTTGCCGCAGGCAATTACTCGGTGACGGTTACAGATGCAAACGGATGCACTGCCTCAACAAGCTGCACTGTCAGCAATAATCCGGGCAATGCAACAGTCACCACCACTGACGCACATTGTGGTCATAATGATGGTACGGCTACGGTGACTATCTCATGCGGAATCGGCAACTACACCTACCTATGGGACAATGGTGATACAACAAACACACGCGACAGTCTTGTGCCGGGAACTTATACAGTGACCGTAAGCGATGGAACCAACACCACCGTAGCAACAGGTGTCGTTGGCAACCAGGCAGGGCCTTCAGCATATTTCCTCTATCATCCCAACCCGGTAACAATTGGTCAGCAGGTGCTTTTCACCTCCACTTCGATGACAGCAAATAACTGGCAATGGGATTTTGGCGACAGCACAGGGATAGGGTCAGGACAGGCGATTGGTCATACTTATTACGCAGAGGGCGATTACTCCGTTACACTTATTGTTACCGACGCATTTGGCTGCAGCGACACATTGACGCGAGAAGTAATGGTGCATGATATTTTCACTATTTACATTCCAAACGCTTTCACTCCCAACGGCGACGGTCTTAATGATTTTTTCCAGGCTTATGGCATAAATTGGGAACCCGACGTTTATAAAATGATCATCTTCGACCGCTGGGGAAATATCGTTTACCAAACAACAGACCCTACAAAACCCTGGAACGGGGGATTTGAAAATAACCCTTCACGTGATTCACGTATCCCGGGAGTTTATGTGTACAGCATCACTGTAACAGGAGAGTATGGGAAAGAGTTGCTTTATATGGGGAAGGTGACATTGGCGAGGTAAAGGGGGTTAAAGAGTTTGAAGGGTTCAAGGTTCAAGGTTTGGATGTGAATTGAAAAAATTGTTGGGGAATTTAATAAGTATATAATTACAACTCCGAATCGGTGCAACCTGAGCAAAAAAACCACATTTATTTTTCAACTAATCAAAGATGAGACTTTATATTCCACTGGGATTAATTATCTTGTTTGTTTTGTACGTTTTTTATCTCGCAATTATAAAGAAAAGTATAAAAAACAATTTACACTCGGTATTATTTCCTGGCTTGTTTTTCATCGCAGTATGGGCAATGATCTATTTTTTATTGATAAGATAGAGAGTTCGATCAAGCCACCTGTGCAGAATGTACAATACACTACCCTGCTGGTATTCGGACAGGGATTACAAATCAGTATCACTGGTAATTTTAATTTCTATAACGCACTCATTGGGGAATTATAGCACCATCAGAAAATGATAGAATATACTAAATAAAACGGAGCGAACATTCAATTCGCTCCGTTTTGTTTTAGTCAAGGCTATTGAGGCATTACTATTTTTTCTTAGGATTATACCCTCTTTGTTTAGCCATATCTTCAAGCCTTTGCTGGAAGGCTGATTTCTTTTTTGTGTCGGGTTTCTTTTTGTTTTCCTGTATCTGCCGGTGAATGGCAGCTTCATCAACAAAGCGTCTGATGATCCACATCTGGAGGAAAGTTAGCATGTTTGCAAGGAAGTAATAATAGCTAAGTCCTGCTGCAAAATTGTTGAAGAATCCAAGGAACATAATCGGCATGAGGTACATCATCCACTTCATTCCGGGCATTTGCTGCTGGCTTCCCATCAACTGGTTGTTCACCTTGGTGTAAATAATAGTTGAAACGGTCATCAGCAATGTGAACAAACTCACATGGTCACCATACATCGGAATGGTGAAACCCAGGTTGAGAATGGAATCATAAGCAGAAAGGTCGTTTGCCCACAAAAAGCTTTGCTGTCTGAGTTCAATTGAAGCGGGGAAAAAACGATAGAGAGCGATGAGAATTGGCATCTGCAGCAGCATGGGGATGCAACCTGCAAGCGGATTAACTCCTGCCTTTTTGTAGAGAGACATGGTAGCCTGCTGGCGTTCCATGGTTTTTTCTTTGGGTATTCTTTTGTTGATCTCCTCAATCTCAGGTTTCAGCACCCGCATTTTTGCTGAAGACATGTATGTCTTATAGGCAATCGGGAACAAAACAATTTTCAGCAGAATTGTAAGAATAAGAATGATGATACCATAGTTCATCCCTGTGCTTTCGAGCAAATTGAAAACGGGGATCACGGCAAATCTGTTGATCCATCCAAGGATGTAAGGAGAACTCCATCCCAATGGTATCTGTCGTTCGAGATCAAGGTTGTATTTTTTAAGAGTTTTGTAACGGGTAGGACCGAAGTACATGCGCATAGGGAAGCCTTGTTTGGCATTCAGATCCATAGGGATCACAATATCTGCAGAACAAACTTTCACCTCTCTTTTGGCTGAATCATTCTTAACAGTTGCAATTTTAGAACTTGTGAATCCAAGGTCGGCTACGAGCACCGAAGTGAAGAATTGCTGCTTGAAACCTATCCAGTTCACCTTTGTAATAAGATCTTTGTTACCATTTTTAGCCTCGGAAAGATAATCAACATCATCACCAAAATATTTGTAATAGATTGTTGAGGCCATTTGTTCATTTTTCAGACTTTTTTCCTGTTGCCTTAGGTGTGTAACCCATTGCAGATTCAGGGAAGAATTGTTCTGGATAATATCCCGCAGGTTAGTATAATTTACCTGCACCCTCATCATATTGTTGTCGCCATAAATAGTGTAGAGCAACTCGAAATATTTATTCCTTTTCTGGTCAATGCTCGAATCAGGATAGAGTCTCATTGCAAATTTCAGAGAATCGGAGCCTTTTAAAACAATGCTATCTTTATCCTTGAAACGTGCATCAGTGATCACAGGAACAAAATTCAACGCTTCTGTATTGATAGCCCTGATGGTAGTATCTATAACAGTGGAATCCCTTGTGCCAGCTTTATTTTTAGCATGAGCATCCTTTACAACAATTTTTCTTTTTGAAATATAATTGGTGTTAAAAACAAAGTTGAATTTTGCCGAATCGCCATTCAATAAAATGAGTGGCAGTGAATCGAAAGTTCTATAGTTCTTTAGTTGAACATAACTTAATTTACCTCCACGGGTTGTGAACCTGAATTTTGCAACTTCATTTTCGATAGAAATATTTTTCTTTGTGCCATTGAGTGAACCTGAAAAATATCCATTGATATCATTTTGATTAACCTTATTATTTGAATCCAAACTGGTGCTGTCTCTTTTCAACCGCTTCAGAGTGTCAGCATTCATCTTGCTGCTTTTCCTGTTTACAATTGCTAAAGAATCTTTTGTGCGTTGCTCTTTCATTACCTGATAGAGGGAGTCATTATGGCGTTTCATTTTTGCCTTTTCTTCTTTCGAAGGCCCAAAGATCACGCTCCAGCCTATAAGGATGGCAACAATCAAAACCAACCCTATTATCGTATTTCTATTCATCTGTAATATTGTTCAAAATTGAGGCGCAAAGGTAATGTAAATGTTCAACATTTTTACAAAATATCATCAGTCATTAGTCATTGGTCAAATGTCAATTGTCAATGTTAAGAACTCAGTGAACAGCAATCACGAATGACTGTTGACTATTGACTATTGACGAATGACGAATGACTATTGACCATTGACTTCTTAGCTTATCACTCCTGATACGTATTCCTTTGTTTTCTTTTCCTTTGGATTTTCAAGAACTTCAGAAGCCGGACCATATTCAATGATCTCACCAAGATGAATGAAAACAATATAGTCAGCAATGCGCCTTGCCTGCCGCAGGATGTGAGTAACAACCACAATTGTGTATTTATCTTTCAATTCAAGGAAATTTTTTTCAATATGCTGGCTTGATTGCGGGTCGAGTGCAGAGGTAGGTTCATCGCCCAAAATTATCTCCGGCTCAACTGCAAGTCCTCTTGCCAGGCAAAGACGTTGTTGCTGTCCGATAGAAAGACATGCTGCTGGCATTTTCAACCTGTCCTTCACCTCGTCCCAAAGATTTGCTGTTTTCAGGTAGTGTTCAACCAAAACGTCAAGGTCTTTTTTCCTTATTGAACCATGAAGGCGGGGACCAAAAGCAATGTTATCATAAATTGACATCGGCAAGGGGTAAGGTTTTTGAGAAAGCAATCCCATCTTTTTCCTGATGCGGGTGATCTCAATGTTAGGATCAAAAATATTTTCACCGTCAACCAAAACTTTGCCTGTAACCTTTACATGATCCTGAACATCTATGAGCCGGTTAAAGCATTTCAATAATGTAGTTTTGCCACATCCCGAAGGACCAATGATAGCAGTGATCTTTTTGTCAGGGATATCAATATTCACATTCTTCAGAACATGATTATCACCATAATAAACATTAAGATCGCGGACACTTATGGGATTTTTTTGTTCCATATTCTGAATTGGTTTTATTAGTCAATAATTTGTAAAATTGAAAAGAGAATGGGGCAAAACAGTTATACCTCAACATCTTTTACCTAATACTTTATACCCTATACCTTTTATAGTTTCTTGTAAAATACCTTGCCAGCAAACTTGTAATTAAAATAATCATTGTCAAAATAAAAGCCGATGCAATTGCTCTTTGCTGCACCTCCGGAAAGGGTGTGCTTAATTGAAAGAAGATAGCCAGCGGCAACGTTGCGGCCGATTGAAATAATGATGTCGGAACATAATCCGTATAACCAGCCGTAAACAATACAGCCGCTGCATCACCAATAGCCCGTCCGAATGCAACAAGCAAAGCAGTGATTATTCCCGGAGACGCCTGTTTCAATATAACTCTTACAGAAGTTTGCAGTTTTGTTGCACCCAGGGAATAAGATGCTTCGAACAATCCATCAGATATCATCCTGATAATTTCGTCAACCGAGCGGATGATGACAGGAAGAATAACAATGGTGACGATGATGATAGCAGCAAGCAAAGAAGTTTTTAATCCGAACAACACCATCAATGTAAAACCGAATGCACCATAAACAATGGAAGGTACACCCCACATCACATCAAAACATAATCTTAACGCATTGGAGAAAAAAGAATTCTTTTTTAAATAAACATTCATGTAGATCACCACAGGAAGACTGAGCAATACTGCAATTAATGTAGATCCAATGCCCAAATAAACCGACCCCAAAATAGCATTCAGAATGCCGCCTTCTTTTCCAAGATAATAACCACCTTTGGGAGTCTGTGATATCATACTCCACGAAATAGAAGGCAGCCCTTTAATGATAATGGTTCCAAGAATAGCCAACAAACCTCCAACAATCATTGCTGTAGCAATGATCATCAGAACTTTAAAGATCTTCTCTTCTATAAAACGGAATTTCATTGGAGGCAGAATTGTTTAATTGTTCAAATTGTTTAATTGTTATACAATCTAAAGTTTTTGTTTGCTGTTGCTATTTTCTTTCTTCTATTTTCTATCTTCTATCTTCTATCTTCTTTTCCTTACCCGCCTACCATTCTTTCAATTCTCACCAATGCCAGCCTTGAAAATATATTAAACAACACAACGATGATGAGAAGTATCAGAGCTGAAAACATGAGTGCAGAATCATAAGAAGGAATAGAAAGCATTTCCCCATAATTGTTAGCGATCAAAGCAGGCAGAGGATAACCCGGGTCGAGCACAGAATGTGGTATTTTCACAACATTACCCACCACCATCAGTACTGCCATCGTTTCACCAAAAGCTCTTGAAAGCCCGAGCACAATAGCAGCTATCACACCGGGCATAGCTTTTCTCAGAACCACTAATTTTATCGTCTGCCATTTGGTGGCTCCCAATGATAATGATGCTTCACGCAATTCCAACGGAACTGCTTTGAATACTTCATTCAGTACATGGATGATCACTGGAACGATCATAATACTAAGAATAAATCCTCCTGCAAGTATAGAATAACCGGAGTTGGAGACACCAAAAAAAGGAGCAACATAATCCCTTATCAGCGGAACAATGAATATCACGCCCCACAAACCAAACACTACCGAAGGTATGCCTGCAAGTATATCAATCAGCGGATTCACAAAACCCAATATTTTTCCTTTTGCATACTCTGAAAGATAAATAGATGCCAGCAGGCAGGTGGGAACAGCAATGATAATTGCAAGTCCTGTCACCCACAATGTACCCATGATGAACGGGAGCATGCCAAATTTTCCCTGAAGTGGATGCCATTCCGATGAAGATATTAGACTCCAGAATGAATTCTCTTTTAAAATGGGATACGATTTTATGATCAACCCTGTGATGAGTAATAATAAAATTAATGCAAGAGCAATAGAAACTGTCAGCATCATTTTGCCGGCAATTTTATCTTTTATTACTCTTGATAATAACATGCTATAAAGTCATTAATTGTCATTAATTGTTATTGATGGTCATTGATAGTTATTGGTAGTTATTATGATTTTTTCTAAAGAGCCACAAAGTAAATGACCATAAATGACACACAGGAAATGACATAATTACATAATGACCAATGACTATTGACTATTGACCATAGACTATTGCAGTTTCTTATATTCCGTTGCAAGCTTAGCTTTTGGTATTTCAAAATAGCCGGCTTCGGCAACATATTTTTGACCATCGGTCATGATCCAATCAAGGAATGCCTTAGCAACCTTATTGGTGGGCTTTCCTTTGCTAACGAAGTACAGATCTCTTGCCAGAGGTGAAGGATACCTTCCATCAGCAATAGCTTTTAGAACACTATCCTTGGTTTGATAGAAATATTCTTTGTCATCAATAATTCCATTACCATTGAAATCTATGGGTACGATAGCGATCCCGCTAATCACCAGCTTGGTTTTTGCATCATAAGCGTAAGCAATGTTATTATATCCGATAGCATTTTTATCATTTTTTACAGCCTCTGTAACTCCGGGATCTCCTGATACAGCAGTTCCCAGCAGGTCTTCTTGTTTTTTGCCCAGAAATTTGGCCCATACGTCTGCCGCTCCACATGCATCAGCACGGGTGTAGATATTGATCTTATCTTTCACTTTTTTATCCCCGCTTGCGTTTCCCCAGTCAGTGATTTTGCCGTTGACATATACGTCCTGTAGTGTCGCTTTACTTAGCCCGTTGTTGGCAAGTTTTTGAATTGCCGGATTATAATCATTGATAATTGGAACAACAGCATCTTTGGCAACCGCGATATACCAGGCACCTTTTGCAATTTCTTCTTTACTCACTTCCCTTGAAACCATTCCTAAACTTACAAGTTCAGAAAGTGCATCGGTCATCCCCTTGCCTGCTCCACCGGCGGAAACATCAATTCTTACCTTGGGATGGAGTTTTTGAAATTCTTCGGCCCATTTCTGAGCAAGCGGATACAAAGCAAAAGCGCCCGAAACAGAGATTGTCCCGCTCAAATTCTCCAGTGATTCTTTATTGTTTTTATCCGTAGATGAACCACAACTGCAAACAAAGAGTATGCTGGCAGTAATCATTAGTGTAATTACTTTTCTCATGATGATTTGTTTTAATTTTTAACCACGCAAAGATAATAAAAGTATTAACTCTACAGACTTAGTAGATATAAAAACTAGAGGGTTATAAATTAACCAATTAAAAAACAGATTGAAAACTTTTTCAAAAATATTTATTTTCTAAAAGTCATTTGTGAAAAGAAAAACAATTAATTTTGCAAAAATTTTAAAAATAGTTGGTAATTGATAATTAAGGAATTATAATACAGACTATGCATTCAATAACACATTAAAGGAATATCATAATGCACAAAATTGAGAAACACCCAATTATTACAATTAACAAGAATGAACCACACATTTTTCGTTTTAACGGACAAGAAATTACAGGAGAAAAAGGCTTTACTATAGCAGCAGCGCTGCATCAGAGTGGATATCCAATACATTCTCACAGCCTGGATAAAAGGGCAAGAAGTCTTGAGTGTGGAATAGGAAAATGCGGAGCCTGCGAAATGCTGGTGGATGGTAAAATCAAAAGAATTTGTATTACCGGCTGTGATGGAGTAAAGAATGTTTCAGAGATACCTGATGGATATGTTCCCGAATCGTTGGATTATGTAAAAAATGAATCACCTGATGTTTTCAAGACTTCTGTTGTGATCATTGGTGCAGGTCCTGCCGGATTGGCTTGTCGTGAAATTCTCAATGAATCAAATATTCCCAATATAGTTATTGACAGCAATGCACAAATTGGCGGACAATTTAACATGCAAACACACCAGTTCTTTTTCTTTGAGAAAGAGAAAAAATATGGTGGCATGAGAGGCTTTGAAATTGCAAAAATTCTGGCCGGTGAAGATCACAGCGGGATTTTTCTTGACAGTACTGTTTGGGATATTTTGGAAAACAATCGCATTGCTGTTAAAAACATGAAAACGGAAAAAATATTCTTCATTGATTGCGAATATTTTGTTGTAGCTGCGGGCGCTGTTCCTTTCCTTCCGAGTTTTCACAACGATGATCTGCCCGGGGTTTATACCGCAGCAGTCATTCAGAAAATGATGAATATTGAGCTGACTCTTCTTGGTAAAAATGTACTGACAGTCGGTGCAGGTAATATTGGCTACCTTACCAGTTATCAGCTTACACAGGCAGGAGCTAAAGTGAAAGCCATTGTTGAAGCATTGCCACATGAAGGCGGTTTCCCGGTTCAGGCCAACAGGGTGAGAAGGCTGGGTATTCCAATCATATTATCACACATGATCATTGAAGCTATTCCAAACGAAAATCATGATGGAATATGTGGCGCTGTGATCGTCGAAGCAAAAAATTTCAAACCGATTCCCGGAACTGAAAAAATCATTAAAGGCATTGACGCCATAAATATTTGCACAGGCCTGATTCCCGACAATGACCTGCTGATTAAAGGCAGACAAATGTTTGGCATAAAATGTTTCGGTGCAGGCGATGCTGTCAGGATTGGCGAAGGTACAAGCGCTGTTCTCCGTGGGAAACAGGTGGCTTATGAAATACTGGAAACAATGAACAAAAGATTTGACTACTCTGCATTTCTTGCCGTTTCCAAAGAATATATTGATTCGCAACAGCACCCTGAAAAAGTGATTGAGGAACCTTATTATCCTGTGAAGGAACGCTTGGATAAACCTTTTGTTCTCATTGATTGTCTCTATGGTTTTTCATGCAATCCCTGTGCTTTTGTCTGTTCAAAAGATGCAATAACCAAATCATCAACAAGCACTGTACCCCAGATTGATTTCAATAAATGTACCGGTTGCATGGATTGTGTTTATCAGTGTCCGGGCCTTGCAATTTTTGGTTATAACCTGAATAAAGAAACGCTTTTCCTTCCTGTTGAATTGGAAGTAAACGACGGATCTGAAGTTTTCCTTGTTGACAATTATGCAAACATATTGGGAGAAGGAATTATTGATAAAGTATTGGGTAAGAAAAATCTTACTAACATTGCCCGCATCAAAACAAAGGGAATTTCGAAGGAAGATCTTATTAAAGTTAGAGGTTTTGTTACTAAAAAAGATTATCCTGCAAAGCCGGACATCACACCATATCACGAAAAAACGGATGACAGCATTTATATGTGCCATTGTGATGACGTGACTATTGATGAAGTTATGAAAGTGATTGGCGACAGGAAATTCATTTCTTTTGAAGAAATAAAACACACCACGCATCTTGGCATGGGACCCTGCCGTGGAAAGAGATGTCTGCTCAGGTTACGTCAAACATTGGGACCGAAAGGTATTACAATTATTGGAAGTCCCACGCCTCGCGCACCTTTATCAAATCAGATCATGATAGGTGAACTTTATCCTGCCGGAAAACATGAAAATGTGATCACCGATGTTCGTCAGAAAAAACCGGTTGTAAAAGTTGTGAAGAGTTTCATTGCAGGAGGTGGAATCGGAGGAAGCTCATTGTTCAGATATCTTGCCGAGGAAGGAATGCAGCCTGTGCTGATCAATTTTGGATTTGGTTCTTCATGGCGTAACATTGCCGGTGGCCGTCCGCAATTCAGTCTTCCTGAACTTTCAGATATTGCCCGTCATAATCTCGAATTGTTTAAAGAACTTGATAAATTTCAAAGCATAGATTTCAAGTTGACAAATTACATCACCTTCGCCCATGATGAAGAAATGTATGAAACTCTTGAAAGTTCACTGGCATGGCAGGATGGTGTTATGCTTAAACCAAATCAGTTTAAAACGGATATTTCTCCCTATTACAATACATCAAACACAAAATACCTGGCAGCGCTGAAAACAGGTGATTGCTGGCAGGCAACCCCGGGTAAAGTATTGGAAGCTTTGCGACAGATTGCAATAAGTAAAGGAGGAACGCTTCTTGAAAATTGTGAATTGATTGATGTTGATAAAAAGGATTCGACTTATATTGTTACAGTCAAGTCCAACGACAACGAGTATATTGAATTCCATACGGAAATATTCATCAATGCATTGGGTGGCGATGGAGAAAAATTTGCAACTAAACTGGGCATTGAAACCGGTCTTTACCCTGTAAAACACCAGGCATTCATCACCCGCCGCCTGCCTATGCTTGGCGTTAACGGCGATTCACTTGACATGCTTATTGACAGAAGAAAATACAAAGGCTTTACGGCAGTTTATGGACAACAGCTTGCACACACAGGGCAGATAATCGGCTGTGCTTCTCCGCAGGTTGAAGCCATGGAAACCGGGAAAGATGTGAAATATAATTCCCTGAATTTTATCGAAATTGTTTCTGAAATATTTACCGATTGGATACCTGAAATTTCATCTGTAGGTTTTCAGGCGCTATGGTCAGGCTATTATA
The DNA here is from genome assembly GCA_903889915.1 of uncultured Bacteroidota bacterium. Lineage (GTDB taxonomy): Bacteria > Bacteroidota > Bacteroidia > Bacteroidales > CG2-30-32-10 > CAISZK01. The sequence continues at coordinate 6,176 of CAISZK010000134.1, read as the reverse complement.
CCGAGCCAAGAATGATCATTGATCCGAAGCTGGGATTATTCCTGGGTTTGAGAGGACAGGGCTTTATGCTTGGTCAGTATCTTGCAAAACTTTATGTTGACAAATTAATGGGCAGGGAAACTCCTTCTTATTTCAAAGAATTGGAAATAACAGGAAGCGCTTTGCTGGAGAAGTCTTTTAAATAAGGAACGTAATTAAGTGGGCAGGAGGCAGTGGCAGTCATTGAGCTTTAACCTTTTTGAAACCTTTTTCAGATATTTTTTTGTATTTGAATAAGAAGTATTACCTTTGCCGGCTAAATTTAAAAATCCTTTGTTTTGAGCTTCTTGAATCAGTTTGCAATTAAGTTTGCCAGTTTGACCCCGGGAACTTATACTTTTGATTTTGAAATTTCAGATAAGTTCTTTGAGAATTTTGAGGCTTCAGAAATCCAAAAGGCCAGGGTAGATGTTGTGGTTGAAATGGAAAAACAATCACGTATGTTGGTATTGGATTTCAATGTGAAGGGGTTTGTAAATGTGATGTGCGACAGGTGTCTGGTTGACTTTGATTTTCCGATTGAATCCACCCAGCGGTTGATTGTTAAGTATGGTCCCGAAAAGAAAGAGGAAACCGATGAAATAATTACCATACCTGAATCAGATCACGAGATCAATGTAGCGCAATTTATTTACGAATACATTCATCTGGCTTTGCCGCCAAAAAGGGTTCATCCTGATAACGAAAAAGGAGAATCACTTTGCGATGCAGAGATCATAAAAAAACTGGAAGCGCTCAAAAGCAAAGAAAGTGAAAAACAAGACAGCGACCCGCGTTGGGAAGCTTTGAAACAAATAAAATTTAATTAAAATACGTACATTTTTAAAACTTACAAGTCATGCCAAATCCAAAACACAAACACTCAAGCACCAGAAGAGATAAGAGAAGAACGCACTACAAAACTACTGCTCCTACAACAGCAATTTGTTCCAATTGCGGCACTCCGGTTGTTTATCACAGGGTGTGCAATGAATGTGGTTTTTACAAAGGCAAATTAGCCATTGAGAAAAAAGAGGCCACTGCATAGTACAATTTATTTCAAAAATGAAAACCGGGATTGAAATTTCGGGTGGAGGAGTTGCCCTTCAGTCTGCTAAAGGCTGCGCTATTCCTGCCCCCAAACAATTATTTCCCTTTGTTCATTTCCATAAAAAAATTGATGATCAAACCATCAGTTTTTCTTGTCTTTTTTCACGGCAGAGTTCACAGAAATTCATATTTCCATTAACTTTTGGAATTCTTCACTTTTATTATTCCGGTGTAATTCCATTTTCATCCCATTCCTCTGCACCCTCTGTAACTCCGTGTTTTTTTTCTTTTTATTCAAACAAAAATTAATTACCAAAATGAAAGCGGCAATAACAGGAATCAATGGTTATGTTCCGGAATATATTCTCAACAATGAAGAACTAAGCAGAATGGTTGATACCACAGATGAGTGGATAATGACCAGGATAGGTATCAAAGAAAGAAGGATTTTAAAAGGCGTTGGCGCAGGAACCTCCGACATGGCGGTTGAAGCCATCAGGGGATTGCTTGAAAAAACAAATACCAAACCCGAAGAAATTGATCTTTTGATTTGCGCCACCGTTACCCCCGACATGCAATTTCCGGCAACAGCCAATATCATCAGCGATAAACTGGGAATAAAAAATGCTTTCAGCTTCGACATGAATGCAGGTTGTTCAGGTTTTCTGTATGCACTCGTTACCGCTTCCAAGTTCATTGAATGCGGATCAAATAAAAAAATTATTGTAGTTGGCGCCGACAAGATGTCGTCAATTGTGGATTATACCGACAGGGCCACTTGTCCTATTTTTGGCGATGGCGCCGGGGCTGTTCTTCTCGAACCAACTGAGGAAAATCTCGGTGTGTTGGATTCCATTCTTGCTGTTGACGGTGTGGGCAGGCACCATCTGCATCAAAAAGCTGGAGGCTCGGTGAAGCCGCCATCACACGAAACCATTGATGCCCGCGAACATTTTATCTACCAGGAAGGACAGCCGGTTTTTAAATGGGCTGTTATGAAAATGGCCGATGTTTCGGAAGAGATCATGAAGAGAAACAACCTGGGCGCTGACGATGTGGCATGGCTTGTTCCTCACCAGGCCAACATGAGGATCATTGATGCAACAGCCTGCAGGATGAAACTCCCGAAAGATAAAGTGATGATCAACATCGAAAGATTCGGCAACACCACAGCAGGAACTTTGCCCCTTTGCCTTTGGGAATGGGAACCCAAGCTTAAAAAAGGCGACAATATAATTATTACCGCTTTTGGCGCCGGATTCACTTGGGGCGCAATTTATCTTAAATGGGCTTACGACCCTAAGTAAAATCCCAAGTCCCAAGATCCAAATTCAAAGCCCCAAGAAGATCCAAGTCCCAAATTCCAAGAGGGAGCCTTTTTGGGGCTTGGAATTTGGAATTTGAGACTTGGAATTTGAGTCTTCCACTCAGAAGAACAAATAATCGTATTTGCTGGCGTTAATAACCTTGTTATTCTTTTTATAATTGGTCTCCGATGTAACAAGTTTTGATGAGTTGAATTGCCTTACTGTTTTTGCATTCAGGCTGCCTTTATTGTAATCATCAACTTCAGTCAGGTTGTTGTCATTGTCAAAAGTGTTGATGATCTTAAACGTTTCCTTTCCTTTTTTATTATAATAGATCTGCTGCTCATATTCCGATGTGACCATATTGTATTTGAAAAAACTTACGGGAATATCATTTTCACGGTAGGTGGCATACTGCATTATCTTCCTGTTTTTCGACCAGGTTGAAACCACTTTCTCTGGTTTGCCTTTTTCGTTAAACTGCCGGTAGGTGTATGTGATGTTGCTATCCTTATCATATTCTTTATTCTGGCAGATCAGTGTTGAATCCTTATGTTTGCTCATCAGTTCGCCTTCGGGTTTGCAATCATAGTTCCAGGTGTATTTAACCTTGCCGTTGCACTTGAAAATAGTGGAGGTTTTTCGTGACTTATCCGAATAGTAAGTATAGACCCACTTGAAACTATAGTCGGCGTTGCCGTTTTTGTAAAATTCACTTTCCTTAATTCTCGTTGAATCGTAGTACGAAATTATCTTCTTTTTTATTTCCCCTTTTCTGTAAAATGCCTGTTCCGTATATTGTTTAAACTTATTGTAAGCATAAGTATTTTTTTGGGTCTCTTTGCCTCTTTTGTAAAGCACAGCTTCAGTCTGCAGGCTGTCCTTGTTATAACTGAAAGTCACGCGCCTCAGTTCTTTTCCTTTGCCATTGAGCATTGCTTTCGACAGCACAAGGTTTTCGGGCGAATAGGTAAAAACAAACTGCCTTTTCGTTTTCCCTTTCTTATTGTTGAACACAGCCGAAGTGCAGTTGCCACGGGCATCGTTGGTGAACTTAGCGCCCACCCATTCTTTCGCGCCTTTTTTTTCCGTCATTGTCATTTCTTTCACATGCGCAGTTTTGATTTTTTCTTTCTCCGTTTTGTAACCAATTCTGTAAACATAATCAAGCATATATTCGTACGAATTGAAATTCGTCAGATAGCTTGTTTGATAAAGAAAAGCGTACTCTTCCTTTTCCTGTGCCTTTGCTGAAAATGCATAAAGCACAAACACGATTAATAAAAGATTGATTTTTTTCATGATTTTGGTTTTTTTGGTTTTTATATGAAATTATTTGCAAAAAGTTACAGCTTGCAATATTTTTTATTCACACGACAAATATACGATAAAACAAGGACATCAAATTTTGAATTAAAAAATTAGGTTAAAGTTTAGGGTTCAACGTTCCGGTACTTTTACATTTTTTATTTAGAATTTTACATTTTACATTTTTTCAGAGTGTCAGTTTCAAAGCATCGCAGAAATAACGACACCCTTATTCCCCTCATCATTTATCTCTAAAAAAACCAACTCAGCACTTGACTTCGCCTTCCTGATTTTGTAAATTTGAAAAAAAATAAAATCATGCTTCTACCAACCATGAAACTTGACGAGATCAGGAAAGAAATTAACAAGGATTTCCTCATTGTGCAGCGCAAAGCCGCCTTCCTTGAAAAAGATTTGAAACACGAGTTCAAACACCACCACATTGAGCAGGAAGTAAGATTCCACGATTACTTGTCGAAATATAAAAACCAGTGGGTGATACGCCTTGAACTGCAGCACAAGGGATGGATGGCAAGTTACATCACGCATTTCTATGGTGAAAAAGGACTGGTGGCAATAAGCCCGGATGTAAATTCTGATTACCTGAGTTTCTATACAGCCCATTTTTTAAAGCGTTTTAACGAGCGCATGAATCTCGGGCTTGTGAAACCTGATGACATCATACATGCTTATGCTGATGAAAACCTTATTGCATCGGAGCATAAACTTGGCAACTCAGAAAATGGCATGTATAAATTTTACAGCACCACTCCGAATGGCTATGTTTTGGGAACCTGCAAAACGTTTAAAAAATTTTTCAAGTTGCACACTTTTTTAAATAATGAAATGCTTGCAGGAAGTGAAGCAGAAAAAATAAAGACAATGAATGATACACTTGAAAAATATCTGACAAACACAGAGAGTCCTTTTTGATGATGTATAGTGGAAGAAATTAAATTCTGCACGTGTGCTTTGTCGTTAAGCAAAGAGCAAGTAATTTGAGAAAATAGTCATGGAGTGTCGAAAGTTTAAAAGCGAAAGCAATTCTTGAATGCCACAACATCGCATATAATATCGTACCTACGGCACTCTCATTTCTCCGTTACCTGATATTCTACCAAGATGACGTCCCGCTGGGACTTTCCTTTAGAGAAAAGATTCATTCTCCAATTTTAAAACGCTTTTGAAAACCCATGTTTGTCTTTTACTTCTTGAATATATTTATTATTCAAAATACGGAATAAAATTTTCCAATTCTTCTGAATCCTTTTCAGCTTGTAATTTTGCAAACCGCCTGAAATTTGGAAACTCAGGAGCATAGTTATTACATAATTTCAAAATATTGCCGAAGGCAATATTCATTTGTTGGTAGCCCATGTTGAAAACATCTAATCCGGCTTTTTGCATACACATTATAGGGCGAGGTTCTATGTTATTGTCTAATGCTTCTGCATCAACAAGGCTGCAAAGATTTCGCATCAGCCATTCGCTTTTTAATTCAATTGCGGCAGCCTGACCATATACTATGTAAGTTAAGAAATTGGGCAGTTCTTCATCACCAATCTCTTCTTTAGTCAGTGTATGGAATTTAAGGTCGTTGAATAATTCAAGAGCAAGATTACCTTCGTCCAGGTAGCAAAGCAGGAAGGCTTTCATACATGCTACACTGATTCGATGATATTGCTCAAACTTCATTCCTTTGGTGCTTTCAAGCACATAATCCAGCACCAGCATGATCTTATGTATTATTTTTCCTTTGGTAGCTGCGTCAGCGTCTGGAGAACCTACAATGTTTATCAGGTTTGAAGCCCAATTATAGCTATATATCCAGCGGTCTTTTGCAGGGCAATATTTCCATGCTTCTTCAAAATATTTGTCTGCTTCTTCAATGCGCAAAGTCATGCCGCACATAATTCCCCGCTCGTAATTTATTGCGGAATAAAATTGCAGGCTTTTTTTATATTCTTCCGGAACGGGGGTTTTGAGTACTTCGCCTATACTAAATAAATCGCCATTGTCCATAAATTCATCATAAAGCCAAATTAATTTTTGAGGCTCATCTAATATCATTAATTCAGGAGATACCTTAAAAGGGCCTATATCCAATGCATCAAAAGAGGTAGTCTTGTCGCCCGGGTTTTTCAGATGGAAAGCCATGTAATTATCAGGTATTGCGCTTGGATCTTTGATGTATGATGGCAAGAGGTCTTTAGCAATGATGGTTTGTTTTACATGAGGTTTAAGAATAAAAGTTTTCCCAAACACAGTATCCCTGGGTTTCACACTGCAGCGAAGTTCAATTGGCGATTCGCCATAATTTAAAAATTCAATCCTTGTTTCAGGCAGCCATTTGCGGCTAATTCTTTTTTTAAGGTGCTATGAGAAATACCCCGCTAATCTAAAGAAGAAAAAATCTCTGTCTTTAATACCGAAATTATTGAACAGAAAACGTTGTATTTTGCTGTTCATGTTTTCTGCTTTTGCATTTGTTTG
>CAISZK010000133.1 GCA_903889915.1 uncultured Bacteroidota bacterium | reverse complement strand
TTCTCTAACCCATCCCCGTTTAATATTTTCTAAAATCACAGACTTTTTTAATTTTTTTCATTTTTTCATTCCAACATCCAACATCTAACATCTAACATCTTTTTAAATTTACTTTTGACTATTGTCTTTTTTCCAACATTCGCCATTTTTTTACATACTTTGTTTTGACCCCTTTTTACATACTATCAATTGAGAAATGAAAATGTCACTTTTTTTTCTAATAAAAATTTCCAAAAATTGAAGTTTTCAAGATTTTGGCATAAGAAAAATTTATTGTTCAACTTATTGAAATAAAATTTAATATAGCCGTTGTGATATAGTCAAAAAGACCCTTGAAAAAAAGTTTAAAAAAAATTGTTAAAATCTATCTTGTTACATAAAGGAAAATTAATTTTAAGATAACACAATAATTTTAAAATTTCAACGTTATTACAGAAAATAGTCATAAAAAATGTTGTATAGCCGTATGGCAGATTGTTGCATCGCTGCATTGTTGAATTGTTGCAATGCTAAATGGCTGTTAAAATAACAATAGAACAATTAAATAGTAGAACAATTAAACAATTAATCATTTCAAACCCTTAAACCCTTCAAACCCCACGCCCATGTAACACCATCTACCCATAATTTTAAAATTATTAAACCACCAAAGTACTCCGGCGTATTTATTCGCTTAGGAACTCTTTGTAAAAAATTAAAGATTATGGAAACAGATGAAAATTCAGAAAGACAAAGACAAGTCAGTCTTTTCAGGGCAGGAGACAAAGATTTGCTGGAGACCATTTACGGCAAATTTCTTCACTCATTCATTTACCTTTATGTAATAACGTGCAACTGTCAAATTGAAGATGCCAGAGATGCGTTTTCCAAAGCAGTGGAGGAAACTTATATTAAAATAATAAGCGACATGGATTTCATATTGACAAGCTCGCTTGAAACCTACATTTTTCGTGTTGCCAGAAACAAACTGATAAATATAATCAAATCTAAACTCAGGCTTGAAAAACTTGAAAATAATTTAAACGATATTATTGCAGATGTAAAATCTTTAGAAAACATTGAAGAAAATAATTTCAGAAAAAAATACGTTCAAAATATGCTGAAAATTTTATCCCCGAGGGATAGAAAAATAATTGAACTCAGGTATTTTGAACATTTGCATTGGGCAGATATTGCAACTATCATGGAACTCGATGAGGGATATTTGAGAAATTTGAATCTGAAAATTTTGTGTACACTGAAAGAAATATTTGAGGATAGAATAAATTTTGATGATTTAGGATTGTGGTAATAATATTATTCCATGCGCACTCGTCGGGCTACCAATTACTGTCGGATTACAAATCCTTATAGTAAAACTGAACGGATTAATTAAATCCGTTCCGGCGGCTCACACTCGTCGGGAGACAGAGCGCGAACTTTTTGACGAGCGCTATCAGGGGAGAATGAGGGTGTGTAAGGGGAAAATAAACCGGGAGATAAGTGAGATGAAATTGGAAAATATAAAATGTAAAACTCAACCTAACTTTGAACCTTACAAACCTTACAAACTTTACAAACTTTACAAACTTCAAACCACCACCGCATCCGCCACGATCTCACTCACCGTTTTTATTTCAACTCCAAGATTATATTCGCGGTTTAGTTCCATGAGTTGGTCAATGCAATTGTGGCAGGGAGTTGCAACGACTTTTGCGCCTGTTTTGCGTATCTGTTCGGCTTTAATTTTTCCAGCTTTGATTCTGCGTTCAGCATATTCTCCCATGGAAAGCATGCCGCCACCACCGCCACAACAATAATTGTCGGCGCGGTTGGGAGTCATTTCAACAAAATTGGTGACCGCATGTTTAAGAATGTAGCGTTGCTCTTCAATTACGCCGCCATTCCTTACCAGATTACATGGATCATGAAGTGTGGTGAGTTTTTGGTTTTTTGAAGGATAAAGTTTTATCCTGTCGTTCCTGATGTAATCAGCAATAATTTCGAGGATGGATAAAGATTCGGCAGAATAGTTTTTCCCTATCCATCGAGGACCTTCCCATCTGAAAGCCCTGAAACCATGCCCGCACTCGGCAAGCGCCAGTTTGCGCGGATGCAATTTTACAATTTCATCAAACATCCTTTTGGTAAGTTCAGCCGCGCCCTCATCATCGCCTGCGAAATAAGGATAGTTTGTAACATCATAAACATTCGTTGACAATGTCCAGCTTTCTTTGGCAGCATAAAATATTTTAGCGACAGCGCTTATCGAAAGAGGAAAGAATTTGGGTTCTCGAGGGTTCAGCGTATATAGAATGTTGGCTCCTTCTTTATCCAGCGGGATAGCAGCTTCCGTATCATTCACTTCCATTTGCAAATCTTCTTCGAGCCATTTCAATGTGTCAATGATATCTTCGCGAAGTATCCCCATATTATTGCCTGTTTCAAGAGCCATTGTTGCAGTTGAAAGAAGTCCTTTGGGCACTTTCTGTACTTCAACCAGCATGGAACGGGCTGTGCGGATAAGGAAAGCAATGTCAATTCCAATAGAGCAATGCATGGTGCAGCGACCACACATGGTACAGGAACCAAAGGCAAGGTCGGTGAGTTCTTCAATTGTCTGTTCATCGAAATCCTTTGCACCTGTCAGTTTCGGGAAATATTTTCCTGCCGGCGTGTGATATCGTCTGTAAACAGCAGCAATGGCATCAATCTTCCTGCCGGGAATGTAATTGGTCTTTTGTTCGCTCAAATAATAATGACATGTTTCGGCACAAAGACCGCAATGAACGCAACTGTTCAGAGAGGAAAGAAGCTTCCCGTCGAGGCGGGATGATAATTTGTCCAGCGCTTTTTTCTGACCTTCACTTAATGTATTTCTGTTTTTCATCATCAATGTGATTTTGCAGGCCAGACGCCGCGTTTACCAAAATATTTTCCGAGATAGATCCGCGAAGTGAAAAAATAAATTGCATGTCTGAGTTTGCCGACAGGCATATAAAGAAACAGTATGGCGGCATATACGAACAATAGTGGAGTGGAAAATTGAAAAAATAAAGTGGCTCCGGTTATTATCTGGAAAGCCGTGACAAGTATGTTGCTAATATAGTCATCAGGATTTGAAAGCTGCCTGAGTTCTTTTTTTATTACTCTTTTTATCAAAATTAATACTCCTGATATTCCTGAAATTATTAAAAATGCAGCAGCCAAATCAATGATAACGACAGGTAGATTAATATTGAAAAATAAAATAAACAATAAGAAAAAACTCAGAAATGTTCCGATATGAAAAATCATACCTGCTGTATAAGTTGGCCAATGCAGATATGCCGATTCTTTCTTCAACGGCGACATAGCGCTTGTGAAAGAATAAGCAATTGCAGAACTTATTTTTCCTTTTGCAACTGCAGGATCGTTGATCCCTTTTTTTAATAATGTTGTAAAAAACATTACCAATGCAGAAATAAAAAACACCCCAAAACCTGCAAGCAGTATCCAGCTATAAACTGTCATCACAATTTTTTTTGACTATTGACCAATGACCAATGACCATTGACTAATGACTATTTTCTTAAACACACCCATCCGGCTTAGGCAACCCAGCAATCTTACACGCTCCTTTTGCCGGTCCCATCGGAAACAATTCATAGATTTCCTTTAAACGCACATTCGTCGTCTGACACATTTTGCGGATCATCGGAGCCATGCTTGTTTCGAGCCAATGACTTCTTATAAAGTGAACAATTGCCCAGTGTTTTTCATTTAATTCGCCGGTTCCATCAGCTCTTGCCAACAGTTGCGCTACCTCATCATTCCATATTTCCGGATGCTGCAGGAAACCATCACCGTCAACTTCAAATTCTTTTCCTTCGATATTCAATATTGCCATAATGTTTGTTTAAAAAGTTTGTTGTTTGTTGTTAGTTGTTTTCAAAATTGCATCATTATTCTAATTACTGTTAGTAAACCATAGTTTTCAATTATTGATTTCACCCTTTTTTCGTAATTCGTATATTCGTAAAGAATTCGTAATTCGATGAAATAATCAAGAGAAGATTGTGTGTGTTTTACTAAGTTTTAATTTTTAGATAGTGATGCTATTTCTTTCACTGCTGCAATTGCAGCATCAATATGCTGTTCAGTATTGAAAGGACCTATGCCAAAACGCACAGTGCCGTGTATTTTGTCAGTTCCCAGTTGCTCATGAACAAGAGGAGCGCATTGCAATCCTGTTCGGCAGGCAATGTTGTGATCCACATCAAGCATAGTTCCCACTTCACTGGCTTCGATCCCCTTTATGTTAAAGCTTAAAACTGAAATATGATTATCCCTGCTGTCGGCGCAGTATGTTGTAACTTTGTCTATGTTCTGCAACTCTTTTCTGAGTTTATCCCAGAGTGAAATTTCCTGTTCGTGAATTTTCTCAATGCCTTTTTCACGCAGCCATTTCTGGCCGGCATACAATCCTGCAATTCCTACAATATTCTGTGTCCCGCATTCCAATCGGTAAGGAAATTCATCGAGATGAAATTTATGAGCAGAGCGAACACCTGTGCCTCCATAACGCGAAGCTTTAATGTCAACATGATCTGCCACACACAAACCACCGATACCTGTTGGTCCCATCAGGCATTTGTGCCCTGTGAATGCAATCATATCAATGTTCATTGCCTGCATGTCAATCTTTACAATCCCTGCCGACTGGCTGGCATCAATAGCAAACAAAATTCCTGCTTTCCTGCAATGCTTGCCAACTTCTGCAATAGGCTGAACAGTGCCTACAACATTTGAAGCATGATTCAGAATAACCATTTTGGTGTTTTTCCTGAAGGCTTTTTTCACATCATCGGGGTTGATGTATCCCTTTTTATCAAAAGGAATATAAGTAACATCAATCACACCATCATGAAGTTTGTGATATAGCGGACGCAGAACAGAATTGTGCTCAAGATTGCTTGTAATAACATGGTCGCCCTTGCTGAGAATCCCTTCAATGATCATGTTCAGGGAATCGCTGGCATTGTAACTAAAAGTTAAACGGTTTGGATCATCACCATTGAAAAATTCAGTAAGCATTTTCCTTGTGGAATACACTGTTTCTTCAGCAGCGAGGCACATGTCGTAACCGGCACGGCCAGGACTAACCCCATGTGTTTTGTAGTATTCAAACATGAAGTCGTAAACTTCTTTTGGCTTCGGAAATGCCGTAGCGCTGTTATCAAGATAAATTAAATCTTCCATTATTCAGGATAAAATTATTGTCAATTTGTGTTTGTTTTCAGGGACAGCAACAGGTGTTACTTTCTTTGCGGATCAACTCACTGATGAAACTGAAAGCAACATTGGAAAGTATCTTCTCAGTTGTAACTGCAATTTCTTTTCCTTTTCCGGTGAAATAATTTTTCAGTTCATCACTTTCCAAGCTTGAAATTATGAAGTCACAGCCGGATAAAGTATTGTTTACACTTTCAAGATTGGCTTCTTCATTCATGTTGGCAGCTTTGAATTGTTTGTTCTGCAAAAAAATCTCTCCTGTGATCTTTCCACATTCCACTTCAATTATTTTGAAGAATTCACAACTTAGCAGGTCATCAGAAATATTGATCCTGTCGCTTGTCGGTATTGCTATTTTTATGATCATTTTCAGTAATTTTTAATTTTTAAAAATCCGTTGTAATGAGCCTTGTGTTTTATTACAATCAACGTTTGCAAATTTCCACAGATTTTCAATGAGCTGTCTTAAAACCCCTGTGATATTCATACTTGCATCATGTGCTATAAATCACATTGACCAATGTTATTTAGCAAATGTTGGTGTTATACGGATTTTTATTAAGACCTTTGTAGTAGTTCTTTTCTAAGAACATTTATCATTATGAGTCCTTTTGAAAATACCGGAAAATGTAATTGTGTTGATTGCAAAGACAAATCATGCGCAGCTTCTGTGCTTACACTGAAACAGCTTGAATTATTAAATAGCAACAGCAAAGAAGTTGAGTTGAAAAAGGGTGAGGTGATACTTCATTCCGGTGCTTTGAATTCGCATATTGTTTACCTGAAAACAGGCTATGTTAAGGAATACCTGAACAGCCCGAACAGCAAATCATTGATCATTCAAATCATAAAGCCTCATTCCTACCTGGGATTGCATTCTCTCTTTGGTGACAAGGTGAATCATTATTCTTATGCCGCATTGCTGGACCTGAAAATATGCTACATAGATATTGATATTTTCAAACGCCTGGTGAAGGAAAGCGGTGATTTCTCTTTTGAATTGCTGAAATATCTGAGCAAAGAAAGCCTGCAGGTGAATTATAATTTCATCAAACACAGCCAGAAAAACACCAATGGCCGTTTTGCAGAGATGCTTATCTATTTGTCAGAGCAGATCTATGAATCCAATTCATTTGAGATTAACTTGACAAGGCAGGAATTGTCAGAACTGATAGGTATTTCAAGAGAAAACACAGCAAGAATAATCACGCAATTCAAATCGGAAGGGATCATCAACATCACCGATAAAAGAATAAAGATACTCAACATGGACCTCGTAAAACAGATAAGCAAAAATGGGTAAGAACGTGGAATGTCATTGGTCAATAGTCATAAGTCAATGGTCAAAAGTCATTCCGCGAAACGCGCTCATGCAATCTTATCGTTTTCATGTTGATTGAAATTGACCAATGACTATTGTTGGCTATCTACAGACTTTTGACCAATGACCAGTGACCAATGACCAATGACCAATGACCATTGACTTTATTATCCCTTGTCGCTGATTTGTTGCAGCAATTCCTTTTTCAAAATCTTTAGAGAACTCGAATCAAGTTCGATATTTTTTTCATTGTTCATGTCAGTGAGCACCCTGCTTAAAATTGAAACTCTGATAATGTTGGAAAAAGAAATTACTCAAATACTTTTTCAAACCACCTCTTCAAAGTAGCAATTGCAGGAGGGTTTTTCTGTATAACTGCATTTACGAATTTCTTGAAATCTTTATCTTCACGGATTTCATTTCTTTTTGAGGCATTGCATAAAGACTCAAAAGAATCATATCCATAATCAGAGGGATTGATCCCATTCTCTTCAGCCAATTGTAAAATCCATTTTTCAAAAGCTGGGCAGACAAATATCAAATATTTATTGGAATTGGAATGTTGTTTTATTAAAAGTCCCTGATCAGTTACTTTATCTTCACGGGTGATTGTGAATTCATCGCAATAATTATATGTTCTTTTGAATTTATCACTATCAATTAATCCAATAATAAATCTGGTATCATCATCAAATTCTTCAAGCGCTTTTAAAACTTCTGTTTTTCCATTTCGATGTCCGGGTTTCCCTCGCTGCATAATTAATTCTACCAATAAAGTATCGGCATTGCACTCCGGAATTATTCTTTTTACCTCTATCATCCCTGTGATTATTTCTTATGTTCGAAAGCAGGTAAATTGTAAAACAGATCAATTCCTGTTTCCATAATGTTTGTAACTTCTTCCGATGATAGTTCTTTAATTTTGGTTTCATAGTTTTCATAAGTGCAAACAAATATTGCTACATCATCATGAGAACATTGCTCAATGAAAGGTGTGAGAATATAAGGGCTGTGAGTGGTTATGAAAAATTGGTTGTTCTTGCTTTCTATCATTTTTTCCGCCAACAACGAAATGTAAGGAGGATACGAATGAGCTTCCGGTTCTTCAAATAAAAGAATTGATTTATCATTTGTTTCAATGGCTGCCAGGTGAAATATTATTCTTTGCAATGTATCAGCTGATAAAGAAAATGGGACTTTATAAACCCTGTTCTTAACTCTTTTTTGAACACTTAAACTGCTTTCTACTGTATCTAGCAAAAGGTCCAAACCATAATTTGTAAAAAAAGCACTCACTTCATCAAAAAGGGTTGGATTACTCTCCAAAATAGAAACAAGATTATCACCATAAGGTGGTCTTAAAAATAAAGTGTAAGGACTTGTAAGTTTAGAAAGAGATTTGAAAATATATCTTTTTATTGCAACGCTGTATGATAGATCAAAATTTCTATAATTAGCAGCCGAAGTAAAATTTTCACCTTCTCTGAAAGAATGATAAAAAGGCATTACTTTAGGCAGTCTATTTGTAGTGTCTTTAATTGAATCGCGATAATTGTCAAAAGTTTTTATTATTTCATTCAAATTAATTGCTTCCGAATTTTTAAATATTTCAGGAAGATTGTCATCTGGTCCGATAGTAATATCATAAGCATTTATTGAATTCAAGTGAAATCGTAGGTACACTACGCCAATATTTGTCTTCACACTAATAGTGTTTTTTCTATCGTTGTCATAAAACAGGTTGGATGTTTTTTCATACCTGATATAATCCTTCAGAATCGGAATATCCAAAGCGCATGTTGGGGAAACAAACAAACTCAAAGCTTCCAGTATGTTTGATTTACCCACATTAGGTTCGCCTATAAAAACATTTATCCTTTTACAATCAAACTTAGCTTCTTTAATGGATTTAAAATTTTTTATCTCCAGATTCGTTATTCTGTTTTCCATTTTATTAACTCTTTAAGGATTACAAAGGTAAAAATAAAATTGAATGTAAATGATTATCGGTAATGAATATAAGTCAATCGTAGCAAGTTGCGCCATTTTGGTTAGATACTTCAATTCTTTTAAATTTAAAAGTCATCTAATATCATTTTGACCAAAGTCATTATCCCTTTTCACTGATTTGTTGCAGCAACTCCCTTTTCAATATTGTCAGAGAACTCGAATCAAGTTCAATAATTTTTTCATTGTTCATGTCAGTGAGCACCCTGCTTACACTTTCACGTGAAGTGCCTATCAAATCTGCCATATCAGAACGTGTTATTGGTATATTGAAATGATCACTCTCATAAATTTTATCTGAGAAACATAATAAGGTTTCAGCAACAAGACCGGCAATCTGCTTTTGAGCAAGACTGGCATAACGCTGATAATCGAAAAGCTCATTGCGGCAAAGCTCAAGAATAACTTCGTATGCAAAGCGACCGTTCGTATAAATAAAGTTCCTGAAAATATTGCTGTCAATAAAACAAACAGAAGTATCTTCAATTGCAGTAGCTGAAAACTGATTTATTTTTTCTCCCATTGATGTAGGAATTCCCAGGTACGACGGGGCCTTCATGATGCGTAATATCTTTTCATGTGAAGGTCCTTTCATGTGTATTTTCACAAGACCGCTTCTGAGATAAACAACATTTAAGGATAATGCATCCTGTTTAAAAATGATCTCTCCTTTCTTAAAATTCACGCGAGCGCTATTTGTTTCAAGAATTTCAAATTCTTTAATGGTGAGATTCTTTGATGCTGCTGATTTGATCTGGCAGTCCGAACATTTATGTTGAGTCATGGTTATAGCCTGAAATATATTGCAAAGTTACGAAATTTAGGTGTGACAAATGTCACATATTGCATTGAGTTATCCCACGGACCTTTCTTTACCTAAATGAAATCATTAAGATAATTTTGCATCATAAAAATTTATACAATGGAAATGGATTTTGAAAAACAGTTATCCGACTTACAAAAGAAAGTCAATAAAATGGAAAAAGGCACAAAAGATCAACTGTCAATGGTGGTCTTTTCAGGAGACCTAGATAAAATACTTGCCGCAATGATTATCGCGACCGGCGCCACGGCAATGGATATGAAAGTTAAACTTTTCTTTACTTTCTGGGCGACTGCGGCCTTGCGTGATCCAAAGAAAAAAGTAAATGGCAAGGATTTCATGTCGAAAATGTTTGGAATGATGCTTCCCAAAGGACGCAACAAAATAAAACTGTCAAAAATGAACATGGCAGGGATGGGAACATCAATGATAAAAGGCATCATGAAAAAGAATAAGGTAGCATCTCTTGATGAAATGTTTGCCACCGCCGGTGAATTGGGCGTTGATATTAATATCTGCGAAATGTCAATGAACCTGATGGGATTTAAGAAAGAGGAGATGATTGATTATCCCAATATGAACATCTGCGGGGTTGCAACATTCCTTGCTGACGCTTCCGAAAGTAAAGTGCAATTATTTATTTAAATATTAAAAACAAACAAGAAAATGACAACAGAAGAATTAAAAGGATTAACTGCAAATCAGATTGTAGATGCAAGAGGTACTGCCTGCCCTGGACCATTGTTAGCAGCAAAAAAAGCAATTGGTGATATTGAATCAGGAGACATTATGGAAGTATTGTCTTCAGATGAAGGCACCAAACATGATATACCAAGATGGTGTGAAAAAATGGATCATGAGTTTCTTGGTATAGTGGAAGAGGACAGTTATACACGTTTATTTTTAAAGAAAGTTTAAATACCCAAAGTCAAAAGGGTTTTCAGCTTTTTCTTCATTCAGTTTATTTAGTAAGTAGTAAAGAGATATCAATTAATTGGTGTCCTGCAAGAATATTGGATAATAAATAGAATAAAATTATGGAAAACACAGCATTCAAACCAAAGATACTTGTCTTTTCAACGGATAAGATCTCTGATCCCGGTATTGATCAGGCAGGGTTAAGAAAGATACATTATTCACCCGCCGTTTATGTGATAAGCACGCCTTGTTCTTCCGGTATTAAACCACGATGGATATTGCATGCATTTGAACAGGGTTTCGATGGTGTATTCATTGCTGCCGATGGTCATGAATGTTCTTACAGTCCCAAATGTGCAGAGCATACCAACAAGATCATTACCGATTCGCAAACGATAATGAAAGAAAAAAATATCAGCCCTAAAAGAATCCGCATGGCTGCTATTTGTTCTGTATGTGCTGAGCCTTTCGCCGGTCACATGGACAACTTCAGTAAGATATTAACGGAACTGGGATCCATTGCAAATGAAACTCAAATTAAAACGGAAAATTAATTTTCAAAAAGTAACATCATGCTTGAACAGGATAAAAATTATGATGCACTGGTAATCGGTGGTGGCATTGCCGGTCAGGAGGCTGCATTGAATCTTGCTGAAATGGATTACAAAGTGCTGCTTGTTGAAAAGGGTCTGTCAATAGGAGGGAAGATGATTCAATTGAGCAAGGTGTTCCCTACGCTTGATTGTGCAGCATGTATTACCACCCCTAAGATGTCGGAGACTGCAAGGCATCCGAATATCACCTTACAATTGAACAGTGAGATTGGTGAAATTAAAAAATCAGGAAAAGATTTTAAAATCAGGGTTGATAAGAAACCCCGCTATGTTGTTCCCGAAGCCTGTACAGGTTGTCAGTTGTGTGAAGTGGCATGTCCTGAAATCCGTCCCGATGAATACAATTGTAATCTGGCTGGCAGAAAGGTTGCATACATCCCTTTCAGTCTTGCAAACCCCAGAATTGCCGCTATTGACAGGCAGGATATTTCAGCGCCCTGTATTAACGAATGTCCCGGAGGTGTGAAACCTTACGGCTATATTTCCCTTGTGAGAAATGGGCAGTATGAAGAAGCAATGAAACTGCACCTGGAAGACATCCCGCTTCCCGGTAGTCTTGGGCGTGCCTGTTATGCTCCCTGTCAGAATGCATGTACAAGGGCAAGTTTGGAAGGATCTGTTGATATAAGAAGGATAAAAAGATTTTTTGCTGATTTTTATTATGAAAAATATCCTGAGCCACAGGAAAGAATTATTGGAAAAAAGTCAGGTAAAAAAGTGGCTGTGATAGGTTCCGGTCCTGCCGGTTTAACCGCTGCTTATCATTTGGCGCTTAAAGGCCATACTGTAAAAATATTTGAAGCGGCTCCTGTTCTTGGGGGCATGTTGATGTTGACTCTTCCTGAATACCGTCTTCCAAAGAAAATTGTTGAACGTGATGTGAAAAACATTCTTTCACTGGGTGTGGAATATGAAGTAAATAATAAAATTGAGAGCATTGACTCTTTAACAAAAGCGGGCTATGACAGCGTATTTGTTTCTGTAGGTACACACGACACAAGCAAGCTGAATGTGGAAGGATCAAACCTGAAAGGCATTGTCTCCTGTCTTGATTTCCTCAGAGAAGCAAATATCGGTCAGAAAGAAAATCTGAAAGGCAGGAAAGTGATGGTTATCGGAGGCGGCAATACAGCAATGGATGCTGCAAGAACATCCATTCGTCTGGGCGCTGAAAAAGTAACTATTGTTTACAGACGCAGCCGTGAAGAGATGCCTTGTTTTGAACCTGAAATAAAGGAAGCCGAAGAAGAAGGTGCAGAACTTTTGCTATTAAGAAACCCAATAAAATTCACAGGTGAGAATGGTGTGGTTAAAAAGGTGCAGTTGATAAAAATGCAACTTGACAATCCGGATGAAAGCGGACGAAGAAGACCTGTTCCTGTTCCCGGCTCTGAATATTTTCAGGATGTTGATTTTGTTATTGAAGCCATAGGATTGCAGCCTTCAACCTCCATGTTTGCAAAAGACCTCGAGTTGAATAAAGGCGGTACGATAAAGGTAAATCCAAAAACTTTACAGACATCAAAGACGAATATTTTTGCAGGCGGTGATAGCGTTACAGGTGCTTCTACAATCATTGAGGCAGCCGGACAAGGAAAGAAGGCAGCTTACTTTATTGACAAATTTTTACTTGGAGAGGATACCGAATCATTTGAATTTGGTGATAAGCTTCCTGCCGTTGATAAAAAAAATATTCTTCAAAGAAAGGATATAACTTTCATTCCCGCTCTTCATCATAAGTTCCGCAGTGTAACGGAAAGAATAAAAAATTTTAATGATATTGAAATAACCTATACTGAGCAGGAGGTAAACAAAAGTGCAGCGCGTTGTCTTGATTGCAGCAATTGCCGCGAATGTCATCAGTGTGTTACGGCTTGTCCGGCTGAGGCAATTGATTTTTCACTGAAGAAAGAAGTTGTGAAGGCAAATGCAAATTCGGTGATAGTTACAACAGGATATAAATTATTCAAACCTGAGGGCAAGCCTGAGTACGGTTATACAAAATTTCCAAATGTTATTGATTCCATGCAAATGGAAAGATTGATTGCGCCAACACGGCCTTATAATAATGTTCTTCGTCCTGGTGATGGAAAAGTCCCTGACAATATCGCGTATGTTTTATGTACCGGCTCACGTGATTCAAGCATGGAAAATAAATCCTGCAGTAGTGAGTGTTCTAACAATCCTATCTGTTCACAGGTTTGT
Organism: uncultured Bacteroidota bacterium; assembly: GCA_903889915.1. GTDB lineage: Bacteria > Bacteroidota > Bacteroidia > Bacteroidales > CG2-30-32-10 > CAISZK01. The sequence goes on along the minus strand of CAISZK010000133.1, from coordinate 46,689 downwards.
TGCATGTATTCCATCAAGCAGGCTCAACTACTGATGGGCGCTTTGCCTCTTGCTGACATCTCAATTTACTACATTGATATACGCGCTTTCGGAAAGGGATATGAAGAATTTTTCATGCAATCGAAAGGCATGGGAGTGAATTTTGTAAAAGGAAAAGTGGCGCGGATAAAGGAAAAGGATGATATGAGCGGGGATCTTATTTTGCGTTATGAAGACGTGGCTACAGGAACAGTGAAGGAAGCTAAGCACGACCTGGTTGTTCTTTCAGTTGGAGTTCTTCCTAACAAAGAGATCCCACAGATGTTCACAAATGCAAAACTGGAACTGGATGATTTCAATTTTGTGAAACAAACAGATGAATTATTGAAACCATCCAACACAAGTATAGAAGGAGTGTTTGTTGCAGGAGCAGCATCAGGACCTAAAGATATTCCTGATTCTATTTTATCTGCGGGATGCGCAGCATCAGAAGTTGCAAGTTATTTAAGTAAAGCATAAGGTTCATTCAAAAAAAACGATAAAATGAAAGAACGAATTGGAGTTTACATTTGTCATTGTGGAGGAAACATTTCCGATTATGTGGATGTTGAAGAACTCAGTAAAATAATGAAGGAAGAGGAAGGCGTGGTCATTTCAAAACATGTGATGTTTGCATGTGCGGATTCCAACCAGAAAGAAATGATCAATGATATCAAAGATAAAAATCTTGATGCCATTGTTGTCGCTTCCTGTTCACCAAAACTGCATCTCTATACATTTCGTGGTGTTGCTGAAAGAGCAGGTCTCAATCCTTTCAATTATACACAGGTTAATATCCGCGAGCAGTGTTCATGGCCTCACCATGATCAACCTCTGGATGCAACGAAGAAAGCTGTTGGGTTGATCAGGGGTGGTATAAAAAGAGTTGCCCGTTCAAAAGCATTGGAAAATATCGAAATTGAGGCTAAGAAAGCTGTGGTAATTGTGGGTGCAGGAGTTTCCGGTATGCGTGCTGCCATTGATCTTGCTAAAATGGGAAATGAAGTTTTTCTTCTTGAGAAAGATTTTTTTGTTGGTGGAAGAGTTGCGCAGGCAGGTTCTTTATTCATGACCAACCAGAAGGGAAAACAACTGGTAGAACAACTTTACAATGAAATTAAATCTTTGAAAAACATTACTCTTTTTACAGGCGCTACCCTTGTAAAGATCTCAGGAAGCCTTGGTAATTTCAGCGTCAATATTGAAATAAAGCCACGTTTTATCAATGAAAAAGCAGATGATAAAATGATTCAGCAAGCCATTTCAGATTGCACTGTTGAAGTTCCCGATGAATTTACTCATGGTTTGACAAAGAGAAAAGCCATCTATAAAAACTATGCGGAAGCTTTGCCCGACAGGTTTGTAGTGGATGCAGAAGCTTTAAAAAATGCCAATGAGTTTGTTGAAAAACATTCCTCCGTTATTGACATTTACCAGGCAACAGAATCATTAACGCTTGGCGCAGGTTCAGTTCTTGTGACTTCCGGAGTGGATACTTATCAACCCAAGGAAACTGACTACGGCTATGGGAATTCCGATAGCGTTATTACACTTCCCGAGTTTAAAAGCCTTATTGAATTAAATCCTGACAGATTGGTTTATAAAAATAAAGCCGTCAGGAGTGTGGCGTTTATCTATTGTGTTGGCAACAGGCAGGCAAAAGGAGAGAATAAATATTGCTCGCGTTTTTGCTGCACATCAACTATTCACACTTCGTTAATGATAAAGGAAAAATATAAAGACATACAGTCGTTCCATCTTTTCCGCGATATCAGGACCTATGGCAAACAGGAAATTCTTTTTGAAAAATCATCAAAACAAGGAGATATTTATCTGAGGTTTGATGAGAAAGAACCACCGGTAATTGAAAAGTCCGGCGATAAGCTGATCGTAAAAGTGAAAGACCTTCTCACTTCAAAAAAAGAAATGGAATTTGAAACCGATCTTGTAGTGTTGGTAACAGGTATGGTTGCCCGTTCAGACAGTTCAACCATTTCCGAGAGGCTTAAAATTCCTATAGGTAATGATAAATTCTTCAATGAAATTCATCCTAAATTAAAACCCGTCGAAACTGTTATCAAAGGCGTGTTTATTGGCGGTTCATGCCAGGGACCTAAAAATATTTCAGAATCTGTTCAGTCGTCTTTATCGGCTTCGGCAAAAATAAATGCATTGATCAAAAGTGGGAAGATCTCTCTTGATCCTATCGTTGCCACTGTTGATTCTGATGTTTGTAAGTGGTGTGGCAAATGCGCTGCCGTTTGCGAATATGATGCACTGAAAGAAATAAAATTAGGAGGGGGAAGTGTGGCATCTGTGAACAGGGCAAGTTGTACGGGTTGCGGAATATGCGCACCTGTTTGCCCTGTGGATGCCATACAAATTGCGCAATATACCAATGATGAAATTGAAGCAATGATTGATGGCTTTATGCAGAAGATTGAATTGAAAGAACAGTCAGGCGAAACAGAAGTTGAGGAAAAAGAAGCAGGTGTTACTATGAAGGAGTATCCTCAGTTGTGGAAACAAATACTTCAATCAATCAATGAAAAGCCAATGACAATACCGGAAATTGCGAAAGAGCTGGCAATAAACAGTGACCTGGTTACATACCATCTTATGACAATGAACAAATACAGCATTGTTCAGGCAGCCGGTTTGGATAAAAAAGAAACCTATTATTTGTACAAACAGAAAAACTGATCATCATGGCAAAAATATATCCCGGTTTTGCTGAAGAGATAAAAAAATACGGAGCAAAAGATTTCAGCGCTTGTTACAACTGTGGCAACTGCACGGCTGTTTGCGGTCTTACTGATAAGAATGCAAACTTTCCGCGTATGCTTATCCGTTATGGAATGCTCGGTCAGCAAGAGGAAATTTTAAAAAGCAAGGAATTATGGTTGTGTTATGCCTGCGGAGAATGTTCCTTAAACTGCCCAAGGCAGGCGGCTCCCGGAGATTACATGTCTGCTTTGAGAAGATATGCCATCGCCGGTTATGAGCCAACAGGATTGACTAAACTGATATTTAAAAGCAATCCGTTTTCAATTTTCATCACTGTGATACTTGCCGTGGTTCTGAGTTTTTTCCTTCTTACAATTAAACCCGATGCCGAAGTTTCAAGATGGATCTTTAATATTTTCCCTTACAATGTAATTCACACAATGGGTCTGGTGATATTCAGTTTAACAGGGCTATCAATGGTTATTGGTGTTTTCAACCTTGTAAGAAAATTCACGAAAGACAAAGTGAAAGCTGATAAGAAAAAGGTTTCAGTGTGGAGTTCAATAAAGAATCTGATGAATGAACTTGCCACCATGAAGCGTTATAAAACCTGCGACAGCGAAGAAGAATCACATTGGAAAACAAAATCTGAAATTGTAAAGCCCTGGTTTGTTCACTGGATGATCATGTGGGGTTTTATAGGTTTGCTTGTTGCCACCACACTTGATTTTATTTTGAAAGATCCCGCAACATCAATATGGTTGCCCAGCAGGATAATTGGAACCTTAGCCGGCCTCATGATGATGTACGGTTCTTCATTTGCTATTTATTACAGAATAATTAAAGTGACGCGTTCTTACAAAACCACCAATCTTGCTGACTGGATGCTGCTGATTTTTTTATGGATCGCAGGATTGACGGGCTTTTGGCTTGAAGTTTCGGTTGGCTTTGCTTCTGATAATTTTTTCAATCAGATTGTTTTCATGCTCCACATTCTCGTATCAATGGAGATGGTTTTGTTGTTTGCATTTTCAAAATTTGCGCATGCTTTCTACAGGCCGTTGGCTTTGTATTTTTATTTTAATAGTGCTGAGGTGGGGAAGAAGTAAGAAGTAATCGTTTTTGCTATTTTCAGTTGCAATTCTAATGGAGTTTTTTGGATAAATATCTATGAATTTTGTGCCAAATCGTTTTTATATCAAAGATTAATCGAATTAATCAAAAATTAATGTGGTTAATGATAAGTTAATCTATTATTAACCATCTAAACTATTTGATGTTTGTGTAACAAGCAATTTGTCAAAGACGTACATGAGTTGGCACGATGATTGAATATTGAGTACGAAATTAAATCAAAAACAATTATGAAAAAAAACATGGGGTTGGCAGATAAAATTGTCAGGATACTGATAGCTGCCGTAGTTGCAATACTCTTCTTCACCCACGTGATCACTGGAACGTTGGGAGTTGTATTACTTATTTTATCGGGGATCTTCATCCTTACCAGTCTGGTTAGTTTTTGTCCCTTGTACCTGCCATTTGGACTCAGCACTGTTAAAAAAGAAAAATAAATAAGAAAGAATGTGAGCGCGATTGCAATTGTTGTATCCATTATCATTTTGATCTTTGCAGTGTATGTTTTCTATTCAATAAGGAAAATGAAGAATATGCCTGTAGAAGCAGATCATCAAAAAATCAAAGTACTTACCAGTAATAATTTTCAAAGCCAGATTAAAACTGGGGTCACTCTTGTTGATTTCTGGGCAGAGTGGTGCATGCCTTGTAAAATGATGGCGCCCATTCTCAACAATGTCGCTGAAGAACTCAACGGAAATGCATCTGTTGGAAAATTAAACATAGAGCATCATCAGGAAATAGCTTCAAAATACAAAGTGAAGAGCATTCCAACCTTGATAATGTTTAAAAATGGCAGAGAAATAAACCGCTTTGTTGGAGCCAAGAGTAAAGACTTCCTGGTAAGGGAAATTAAAAAAGTACTGAATAATTGAAATTAAAAAAATAATAAATGAGTGAAAGTTGCGAGGCTGCAAGCAGGCCAAAAACATTTAAAGAGTTAATTCGTTCATCGTGGTTCTGGAAACCAGCATCAGCAGTAATTGCCGGAGGAACACTTGGATTTTTATATTATTACTTCGTAGGGTGTACTTCCGGTTCCTGTGGCATCGCTAGTAATCCTTTTATGAGTATCCTGTTTGGAGGGGCAATAGGATTCTTCTTCGTTAATCGTCCTTGCAAGTCTTGCTAATTGTTTACCTTTGATAGAATGGAAATAAAAGAAATCAATAACAGATACAGTCAGCTTGCTGACACAGAATGCTGCCTTTCGTGTGGTGGCGCAATTAATTATTCAGGAGTAAAAAGCGGTGAAGTCTGTGTGGACCTCGGAAGCGGACAGGGACGGGATGTTCTACGGCTTGCCGAAATGGTAGGTGAAACAGGTTTTGCATTTGGTATAGATGCTTCAGATGGCATGATTGAAAAAGCAAGAAAAAGCGCTGAGAAATTCAATGTCACCAATGTGAATTTTATTAAAAGTGACCTTGAAAAGATTCAACTTCCTGATAAGACCGCCGACCTGGTCATTTCAAACTGTACCATCAATCATGCTTCTGATAAGCATGCGGTGTGGAATGAAGTTTACAGGATACTTAAAAATGGCGGACGCTTTATTGTTAGCGACATCTATTCAATAGCGCCAATTGCTGACGAATATAAAAACGATCCCATTGCGGTGGCTGAATGCTGGGCGGGCGCTATAACAAAAACTGAATATCTGAGTGTGCTGAAAGGAGTAGGTTTTGATAGTGTACAGATATTAGAAGAATCTTCGCCTTATCTGAAAGGAAAAGCTGAAGTTTCAAGTTTTACCATTGCAGGAACCAAGCACAAATCCTGCGGTTGTGGGTGTAATTAAGAACAAAAAAATAAATACCAATAATAAAAAAACATAGTATGAAAAGTTTGATCAGAAAAAAAAACAGAGATCGTAAAACTGACAAAAGTGAAAGTGGCACAGTGTTGCGCAAAGATATCGAAAATGAGACCGGGTTGCCACGATTGATGGTCAATGGTCAATGGTCATGCGTCATTAGTCAATAGTGAAGTTGGGGGTGGGGAAGACTTGCCCTTTTTATTAAATTTATCAATCAGTCACCCGTAAAATGCAATATTCAAAGCATAATATTTTTTCAAAAATCAGGGATTCGGAAAACCATTTCATCATTAATCTTATTTCCAAAAATGCTGATATCCTCAGTCCGCAAGTGGCAGAGGAGTTAAGTGGTATTAAAGAAAATGGAATGCATGACACGATGCATCTTTCGGAATTCATAGAGAAAGGTTATGTAGCAGATGAAAAAGCAGAAAGCATAAAATACAAGAATGCCTATCTTGATTTCATTGATTCCCGCGACAGCGATGAAGTGCAGCTCTTCTTTGTGCCCAACTACAGTTGTAATTTTGCATGCACCTATTGTTATCAGGACGCATACACGAATGCAAACAGCGAGGTGACAACTGAGATTGTGGATGCATTTTTCAATTATATCAGGCAATATTTTGCAAACAGAAAAAAGTATATCACTGTTTTTGGCGGTGAACCATTGCTGAATTCACCGAAGCAGAAAGAGATGATAACTTATTTCATCAGCAAAGCCAATGAACATGGGCTTGAACTTAGCTTCGTAACCAATGGTTATACGCTGAAAGATTATGTGGATATTATCAAAAGCGGCAATACACGCGAAGTGCAGATAACACTTGATGGAACAGAAACAGTGCACAACAGCCGCAGGTTTCTGAAGAACCATGAAGGAACATTTAACCGCATTGTTGAAGGAATTGACGCTTGTCTTCAAAACAATATCACCGTCAACCTGCGCGTGGTAGTGGACAAAGAAAATATTGAGGACCTGCCGTTACTTTCACAATTTGCTATTGACAAAGGTTGGACAAAGCATGAGAATTTCAAAACACAGATAGGAAGGAATTATGAATTGCATCATTGCAGTTCATCGCCTGAAAAACTTTTTTCAAGGATCTCGCTTTATGAAAAACTGTATGCACTTATACAGGAATATCCACACATCATTGAATTTTATCAGCCATCTTATTCTATTAGCAAATTTCTTTTCGAAAATGGTGAATTGCCAGACCCATTGTTTGATGCTTGTCCTGCTTGCAAAACAGAATGGGCTTTCGATTATACGGGAAGAGTGTATTCATGCACTGCAACCGTGGGTAAGGAAGATGAAGCTTTAGGAACATTTTTCCCTGAAGTTACACTTCAAGATGATATTGTTGAACAATGGCAATCGCGCGATGTTACGGAGATATCCGGATGCAGCGAATGTAGTTTGCAACTTGCCTGTGGAGGGGGCTGTGGTTCGATAGCTAAAAACAGAACCGGTGCCATTTGTTCAACTGACTGTCGCCCTGTAAAAGAATTGCTTGAACTGGGCTTTTCAACTTATGCCGATAAAATATAATTTTTACAAACCATTTTATTAAATAACGAAAGAAAAATGAAAGAAATAACAAGCAGTGATTTTGAAAAAGAAGTATTAAACGGAGGGAGAGTTGTACTTGATTTTTATTCCTCGGAATGCCCACCCTGCGAAGCGCTGGCACCAAAATATGAAAACCTTTCTGCTCTTTATGGCAAAGACATTAAGTTCTTGAAAATTTTCAGGCAGCAAAATCGTGAGCTTGCCGAAAAGCTTGAAGTAAAATCATCACCTACACTGCTGTTTTTTGATAATGGAATCATATCTTCGCATAGCTTGACTGGTGGTATCAAACGAAGCGAAATCATCCATCATTTGGACAACATGCTACCGGATGAAAGAGTGAAAGAAATCAAATCACAAATTAAATCCTGTTTTTCAAATTATGACGTGATGATTCTTGGAGCAGGTCCCGGCGGACTCACTGCCGGTTTATACCTCTGCCAGTCGAAAATAAACACAGTACTTATTGATATTGCACTTCCCGGTGGCCATGTTTCCACAACGCATGAAGTATCCAATTATCCCGGTTTTATTGATCCTCAACCTGGTTATCTGCTTTCACATAATATGTCGGAACAGACTAAATTGTGCGGTACAGTGTATAAAGTTGCTGTGGATGTTTCCCAGATAAACCTTGAAAAAAAAGAGGTTATCATTGATGAATACGAGAGCATCAGGGCGAAGAGGATTATCATTGCAACAGGGACTTCACCCAACCTGATGGGAATTCCGGGAGAGAAGGAGTTAAAAGGGAAAGGAATTTCTTATTGCGCTACCTGTGATGCAAAATATTATGGAGACAAGGAAGTGGTAATCATTGGTGGTGGCAACTCAGCAGTTGAGGAGGCTGATTTTATCAGCAAGTTTGCTTCAAAGATAACTATGGTGCATCAGTTCGATGCATTTACTGCCAATAAGCAGGCAATAGAAAAGTTATTGGCAAACCCAAAGGTCAGCACCCGTTTTGAATGTGAACCCAGGTCGTTTACACGCGAAGGGGGTAAGATGGTTACCGAAATTGAGAACCTCAAAACCAAAGAACATTCAAAACTTGAAAGTGATGGCGTATTTGTATTTATCGGAATGAAACCAAATATTGATTTGTTCCGTGATAAACTGGAACTCGATAAATGGGGATATATCAAAACCAATGAAGACATGCTTAGCAGTATGCCCGGAGTGTATGCAGTGGGCGATGTTATCAGTAAAAAGTACAGACAAATAACAACTGCGGTTGCTGATGGAACCATTGCTGCTATTGCAATTGCAAAAGAAATGAATTGAAAAAACTGTTTAATTGTTTAATGGTTTTCAGGTAAAAATATTCAGAGAACATCATTTTTTTTCAGTAACAGTATAGCAGTTTGACAATTTAAAAGTGTAACAAAATAACAATTATTTTTTATGACAAACCAGATTTTTATTGAGCAGGTCAGCCCATTTGACGTGCCTGCTACAGTTGAAAAACTTATTGCATCAGCAATACAAAGAGAATGGCAAAATCCGGCCACTCACAATCTTCAGCAGTCCCTTGCTAAATCAGGCAAAGAAGTAAGACCCGTGCAGGTAATTGAAATTTGCAAACCAAAGTATTCTGGCGCTATGCTGGAGAAAAGCGACGAAAGAATAGTTTCTGTGATGATGCCATGCCGTATTTCCGTTTACGAAAAAGAAGATAGAAAAACGTATGTTGCCCTGCTTAACATGGAAGCTATGGCATCAGGATTACCTGCTGCCACACTTGATGCTGTGAGTGGCGCTTCTGATGAAGTTATTGAGATCGTTAAGTCAGTTATAGGGGCTTTCTGAAAATCTAATAATAATTAGCGTTAAGAATAGAGTAAAAAAAATAATCGAACAGCAAAACCAAAAATTGCAGATCAATCTTTTCTTATTGAAATTGATAGTTATTATCTTGTGAAAGGTTAAGCAGGCTTAAAAATTTGTAGCACCATTTCTGCCAGAAGGGATTTGCAATCTCTGCTGTTTTATTATAAGGATTTTAATCCGTTACACATTCAATTGTAGCCAGTTTGCGTTGTGCTACATATCAAGAACGATAATTTTTTTTTTTCTTCTCTATTCCTACGAACATCCCTGCCGTATATTTCTCATACAAATCAAATAAAAATTCAATTCTCTTTGTTTCTCCCGGAAATGGATTTGACCGATAGCTAAGGTCAACGGCTTTATCTAATTCCTGGTGGGCTTTTACCAATTTGGGTGGCATTGCTATAGGATCATAAAGATCGGACAAACTGCTTCCTTCATATTCCTTGCGAACATCCAAAACTTTTTGTGCTGCTTTTTCAATTGCCATTATTTGTTTTTCTGTGGGGTTTTCGGGCCAGGGATAATTATTATAGACAATTTCATTTGAATAGCGGAAACGGCTTTCTAATCTACCACAAACATAGTTCACCCATGCCATGTGCATTTCAGACATCATAACACCAAAATGAAACAATTTGCCATTTGGCACGAATAAACAAGTGTCACTTACAATGAAATTTTTATTAAAAAATCCCAATGGAATATACTTTCTGTTTTCAGATGTTACACGAGGTATTAATATATAATCATGATCCGGTTGCCTGTTTTCGCCAAACAAAGTAGGGAAAGATGCCAATTTCTTTGTCGCTTCACGATTACTATTGTTGCGAAGTTCTTTTACTAATTTTACCCGATTTGAGGTTTCAGGTAATTGCCTTAATTCAGAAGGTTCAATTTCGGTAAGCCAAAGGCACCAGCGCTTTTCTCCATTTAAAAATTCCTTTGCAGAAAGCAATGGCTTAATAAATTTTTTCGCTTCAGGTTCAATCTTTAAAAATTCTTTCTTTTCAGCATCAGTAAAAAGGAAATGTCCGCCATCATTGGGCATACTGCCAAATGAAATTTCAGGAACATTACAAATTGGTTTTCTTCTTTTTAAAATAACAAAATCGCCCGCTTCAATAAGATAAGGATTAATATTTTTCACCTTTCTTACATGCGGTTCTGATTTTACAGTTTCATATTCGTATATGTATTTTTCGGAAGAATCACAATTTGAGAATCCAACAATAACAACATAAACACCTGCCTTCCCTCTTGCCTCATTACTCCATTTAAAAGTTCGGTGAGCAAAATGTATTTTTATTTTATGCTTATTAAACAATTCATTCCATAATATACCCACCTGTTCGCCTTGTGCAATGGAGTTTGTGGAAACAAATGCAACTTTTGTTTCATCTTCATTGTCTTCATCAGTTTGCTGAGAATATGAATTCAAATATTGTGCAGCTTTGAGATACCAGCAGCTAACATAATCCAATACTCCTGCGCCGTTAACACCCCGCCAGATTAATTCCATATCGGATTTTTGTTCTGCTTTCTGATGCTGCTTACCAATAAATGGTGGGTTACCAAAAATGTAGTTGAACCTGATTTGTATTTGAGGCGGTGGTAATTTGCCTTTATAAACTGTGTATGTTTCGGTTTTTATATTTACGGTTTTGTATTCTTCAGGTGGTTCTTCTACTTCATAAATATTTGCATGCTTAGCAACAACATCGAAAGTATTTACGGGATTTAATAAACTTTGCCAATCGGTTGTAAGAGCATTTCGATTTATAATTGTCGCACTTTTGCGCAAAGGTAATCGTTCATAATAATTCCCGAAAATTTCCATCATTTTCAAGTTCATCTGGTGGTCCATAAGCCACATTGCTACCTGTGCAATTTGTGCAGGAAACTCTTCGGTTTCTATGCCATAGAATTGGTCAACATCTACATTAATTAAATTGGAAATATCGGTAACCATTTGGCCTTTTTGCAAGGCTTTGATAATTTCAATTTCAAGCAGGCGAATTTCTCTGTAGGTAATCACTAAAAAATTGCCACATCCACAAGCAGGGTCAAGAAAACGAAGGGAAGAAATTTTGTCATGGAATTTCAGTAGTTTATTCCTGTTATCTTTCACTGATTCGAATTCACGCCATAATTCATCAAGAAATAGCGATTTGATCAGTTTTAAGATATTTTTTTCAGAAGTGTAATGCTCACCCATTTCTCTCCGTGCCTCTTTATTCTTGACACTTTGAAAAAGAGAACCGAAAATTGCAGGTGAAATTTTTCCCCAATCAAGTGCGCAGGATTTTAACAGGATGTTACGCATTTTACTATTGAACGAAGCCATAGGCAAACTTTCTTCAAAAAGTTTACCATTGATATAACGAAATGCTGCCAGATTCTCCTCAATGTTCTTTAAACGATTTTCAGGCGGGGTATTTAGTATTTCAAAAATTTGTGAAAGATGTGCGGCCAAATCACTGCCATCTTCATTGGTGCGCTGCGCAATATATTCTTCAAAAATTCCAGTTGTAAAAATGGATGTATCATCAGCGAACAAACAAAACAAAAGCCTTACAAGATATACTTCCAGTTGATGCCCTTTGTAGCCCACCTCAAGAAGTTTATCATGGAGGCTCCCCATTAATTCAGCAGCTTTAATATTTACAGGGTCTTCCTCTTTATAAACTCGCTTTTGATAACCTGCAATAAATGCAAAATGCTTTACATTCTTTACCAAGTCAATCAAATCAAAGTTTACTTGTATGTTCTCTTCTAAATCATAAAGTCGGAAATGTTGAAAATTGCAAACCAAAATGTACTTGGGTAATTCATATTCTTTAAGTCCGGGGAAATATTCTGTTGCTTGTTTATAGGCACGGTCAAGGTTTTTGCCTGACGACTTGTGTTCAATAAGTAAATGCCCTTTCCAAAGCAAATCAATATAGCCATCTTTGCGATTTTCTTTGGTAACCTTCATTTCAAATATGGCGACCCTTTTGCGGGATATGCCAAAAATATCGAAAAAGTCATCCCAAAATGATTTTGCTTCAGCTTCCTCTCGTGTTTCATTTTCCCACTCTTTAGAAAACCTGATTGCCCTTGATTTTATTTCGTTCCAGTTTAATGCCATTGTTAAAACCTAAAAGTTTATTATTGCTGCAACATTGCATTCTTCATTTTACCATCCGGGATATTTATCAAAAATCTTATACCATTGCTACTGTAATCAGTTTGTCCATAGCTGGCGCTGCAAAGTAGAATAAGAGCAGTGTGTAAAATAATCGTTTCATGATCAAATTACTTTTCGTCAAAATTACAAAAATATCATTATGCAAAATTAAACTTTCAAAAAAAATCCAAGTCGCAAGTCTCAAATTCCAAACAATGATTAACCGGATAAATTTGCCGCACCATTTCAAAAATTTGTTTCAACAAATGCAAAACTTCTTGCATCAAATTTAATTTTTGCTGCATCATTTATAAAATTTGCTGTGACAAATGCAAAATTTGCTGCCACAAATAAAACACAGATCATGTCTTTTGCAACAAATGCTGCAATATCATGGAAAATTTGGTGCGACAAATTTTATTTTTACCGCATCATTTTTAAAATTTACTGCATCAAATTTACATGATGCTGCTACAAATTTCAAAGACACAGCATCAGTTGCACAATAAGCAGTATTTAGTTTTTAATTGAGAATGTATTGCACGGTTAAGGAATATCCTTTTTTAATAGACAGTTAGCATGTCTGAGCTAAAAGCGATATTACTTTTCCTGAATTGATATACAATTTTAATTGTAGGTATGTATCTTTGAAAAACATTTGTGCGCAAAAAAAAACTTTCCGGTTTTAAAATCCCGGAAAGTTTTATTATTCCAATTATGGACTACCTGTGACTACAGTATTCTTGGAGTAAAAGGAAAAGGGACACTTGGTTGACTTCTGCCTGCTGAATTAACGGAAAAAACACGAACATAATTCTTTCTTAAAGGAGCTACATAAGTTCCATCAAAAATAAGTTTTGTGCTTGCCCTTCCTGTAAGGATAGACACCCATGATTTTGGATCTTCCGGGCTGGGTGTAATTTCAACATCAAATTTTACAGGTCTTCTAGGCGCTTTTGGAGCCTGGCCTCCCATCTTTTTATAGCTCTTTCTTTTAACTGAAATTTTGTAGGTACCTTCTTCTTTGCCATCTTTAACATTCAGAATGCTGATAGTTTCAGGCACTCCAATTTTTGTTGGTTGATATTTTGAATCGAACCCGGAAAGTCCGATCATCGAAATATCGTGATTGCATTTTACTTTTGCATACAAGAAATTTTGATCTAAATAACCATTTGCAACTTTGCATTTGGAATCGCGTTCTTTAATCTTAAGGCTATTGCCCTTGCATTGAGAAATGAGCGTTACAAGCTCATTTGTTACGGTTGTAAACGTAGCTTTTAATACCGGAATGCCATCAAATATGTTATCATGAAAATACATACCTTCCGACAATAACCGGTTGCAAAGAAATGCCACAGCTACGGGGTCATTTGGATCATAGTGTTTAGCTGGATCATTGGGTTGTTCTGCTGCCATTGAATATAATTTTTTAGTTTATCCTCGCAGGTTTTACTTTAATTATTAACTCCGCAGTCATCGAGGTTACCCTTCGGAGCTAATTCGCAACAAAAGTATAAATCCGGTTAATGCAACAAGCTGAAATTCTTAACCATTGTGCAAAACAGGTTTTTTGTTATTATGGAATGGGTTTTTATAAGTATGGATTTTTTTTGCAATATGCAAAAACCCATCTAAGCCTCAATTTCACCTTCTCTTAATCCCATAATCAATACAAAAACAGCTGTCTGCAACCTCAGAAACCTTGCTTTAAGCAAATAACAAATGCAACTGACCAATGACTAATGACCCAATGACCATAAAAAGATTTAAGATTTTCAATTTGAAAATGACTAATGACTAATGACTATTATCACACCCATTGCAGGGAAACTTTGATTGCATAAATTTCTTAAAAGACGTATTGTGTCCTTCAGGTATAACCAATGTTGACCCATCACGAAACGTAATTGTAAAGCTACTCTTATCATAACATGCCACATTCAGCACATTAATGGCAAAACTATTGCAAACCCTGTATAGGTATTCAAATTGCAGGGTCTCGCAGCAGTGTTTTAGATTAGATGTTACCAATTTTATTTGGCTTCCGGTAAAATGATAATTTGAATAATTTCCTGAAGCCTCAATATAGTTCAATTTGCACAATGCCATCAATTCAAACGAATCAGCATAATTGAACATTATTTTTGCAAAAAAATACATTAATTTGTCCATGTTTTTAAATGTTTTGAAATGATTAATAAAAGTAAAACTTGCTACAGGCAGCAAGAACAGTACATCCCGGCAAATTCATTTTAATTCTGACAAAAAGTTTTTATCCGGAACAGTAATTCCATCCGGCAAGGGGGGCTGCGATTTCTTAAAGTAATATCAACCGATCGAGTTCCCATAAAATTTAGGAGAAAGCACTCGCCATTTTACTTTTTTTGAGTATTATTTTTTAAATTATTATTCTACCAATTCCTATGTTGCTTAAAAGTAATTAGAGGAAAAAGCATGAAAATAGTCACTTTTTTATTTCAGCTAAGTTAACAAATAATTTTTTAGTTATGAACGTAGGTTCATTATCTTTGCAAAAAAATTCTGGTAATAATGAATGAATTTGATCTGAAAGCGCAGAGTTGGGATGATAATCCAATGCATAAGGAACGCTCAGTTGCTATTGCAAATGGAATAATTAACTCCACATCATTACAGCATTTAATGAAAGGAATGGAATTCGGCGCAGGTACTGCAATACTTAGCTTTTTATTGAAAGATTATTTCTGGAAAATCGTTTTAATTGACAGTTCTGAAGAAATGATCAGAATGACAAATGATAAAATTGCTGCTTCAGGTGTAAAAAATATGAAAACCCTTTTGTTTGATTTGGAAAAAGAGGAATTAAACAATGAGAAATTTGACATCATATACACACAAATGGCGCTTCACCATGTAACAAACATTGAAATTCTTTTTGACCGCTTTCATCAGTTATTAAATCCTCAGGGAATACTTTTTATTGCTGATCTTTATGCAGAAGATGGGTCTTTTCACGGGGCAGATTTTAATGGGCATAAAGGATTTGATATTGCCGAACTTTCTGCAATATTGGAAAAGCATCATTTTTCAAACATTTCTCATTACAATTGTTTTACAATAAAACGCAAAAATGAAAATGAAACAATAAAAGAATACCCTGTTTTTTTGTTAACATCCAAACGAAATTAACCATGTCAAGACCGACCAATAGTAGAAAAGTCAGCACACCGCCAAAGATGATAGGCTATAAGCCTTATGGGCTTCAAAGGTGCAAGACCGAAAGTATTATTTTGAATTATGATGAATTTGAAGGCTTTAAATTTATTAACTACGACAACCTGCAGCAGGATGAAGCAGCTGCAAGGATGGAAATTTCGAGACCTACTTTTACCCGTTTATACAACAATGCACTTAAAAAAATTGCCACTGCCTTTGTTGAAGGAAAATCAATAGAAATTGTGGGAGGAAATGTTGAATTTAATGATGAATGGCTCAGATGTATGAAATGCTACAAATTAATTGACGGGAAAAAGAATCATATACGATGCATAAACTGCAAACTATATGGACAAGGTGAATTGGTTAATTTGATCAAACCGGTTGTCAAAGACAGTAAATAAATTCAAAACAACAAAGTTAAAAATGGATAATTTTAAAATGAAAATAGCAATCCCTACTTACAATGAAATGGTAATGGATTATATTGGGACTTGTCCGTTTTATATGATCTATACTGTTGCGTTTGAAAATATAATTAAAGAGGAGACTTTTACTGTACCTGATGATTCATTGAACAGCGCAAGTGTTGCACTGTTATTGGCAGAGAAGGGAGTTGAAATAATGCTGACAGGAAAAATTGGAATTGAAGAAATTGAACTGTTAGTTTTTCATGGCATAAAAGTTTACTTCAATTGTAAAGGAAATGTGAGAGAATTGGTCAAAATTTTTATAAAAGGTGATTTAACCAATCTTGAATGGAACGAAAAAGATTTCAATAAAATATCTAAAAATTAATTTAAATAAAAGCAGAGAATAATGGCTAAAGTAGCGGTACCAACAAGAAACGAGAATGTAGATGACCATTTCGGACATTGCGAATATTACACAATATTTACAATTGAAAATAATAAAGTTGTCAATGAAGAAATGATGAAATCGCCCGAAGGTTGCGGATGTAAATCGAACATAGCGCCAATACTTGCCAACATGGGTGTTAAAACCATGCTTGCCGGAAATATGGGCGAGGGCGCTTTAAATGTTTTAAACATGAGTGGAATTGATGTCTATCGCGGATGCAGCGGGAACGTAAAAGATGTGATAAATGCATACCTGCAAGAAAACATTACCGATAGTGGAATTGGCTGCCACAGTCATGAGGGTTGCAACAATTAGTCTATGTTCACACATGAAACATTGATCAGGGTTGGCTATACCGACACTGACCAAATGGGGTATCTGCACCATTCCAAATATGTGGTTTATTGCGAAACAGCACGCATAGAAGCTATGCGCGAAATGGGTACCTGTTATAAAGAAATTGAGGACAGTGGTATTTTTATGCCCGTAATTTCAATGAAATTCAATTTTATCAAACCTGCGTTTTATGACGAATTGCTTACAGTAAAAACAATCTTGAGGGAGATACCACGGGCAAGGATGAAATTTGAGTATGAATTTTACAACGAATCAGGCGCTCTCATAAATACAGCAGAAGTAACCCTGGCATTTATCAATAACAAGACCCGAAGACCTTGTTTCCCTTCGGAGTTATTATTAGAATCATTAAATAAATATTTTTTAGTTAAAGAATTAGAAGGATAGAAAATTATGGATACAAAAAAATTAGGATTCAATTCAAAATTAATTCATGGCGGAGGATTTAAAGATGCTTTAGGCAGCGCAACCGTGCCAATTTATCAGACTTCAACATTTGCATTTGAATCAGCCGATGAGGGAGCAAAATGCTTTTCAGGTGAAAGCGATGGTTACATCTATACAAGAATAGGAAACCCAACAATCGGGGCGCTGGAGAACCTTATTGCTGATCTTGAAAATGGCTTTGGTGGAATTGCAGTATCTTCAGGCATGGCTGCTGTGTCAACTATTTATATGGCATTGTTAAACAGTGGTGACCATATTGTAAGTACCGATGCTGTTTATGGACCTTCGAGAGGATTGATGGAAAATCATTTTTCCCGTTTTGGTGTTGAGTCAACTTATATAAACACAACTAATATCAGCAATATTGAAAAGGCTATTAAACCAAATACAAAAGTTTTGTTTATTGAAACTCCGGCAAACCCAACGATTGATATAACGGATATAAAAGCTTGTGCAAAGCTTGCAAAAGAAAAAAATATTTTGCTTGTTGTGGATAATACTTTTTGCAGTCCTTATTTGCAAAACCCGTTGGATTTAGGTGCTGATGTTGTTTTTCATTCGATGACAAAATTTATCAACGGTCATGCAGATATAGTAGCGGGCATCATAGTCGCTAAGGAGAAAAGTGTTTATGATAAATTGCGTACCATGATGATCGTTATGGGCTGCAACATGGATACTCATCAGGCATATATGGTATTGCGCGGAGTGAAAACACTCAGCATACGTGTTAAAGAAGCACAAAAAAATGCAATAATAGTTGCAAAATTTTTAGAAGCACATCCTGCTGTTGCATGGATAAAGTATCCGGGATTAATATCCCATAAGCAGTATGCGCTTGCAATGGAACAAATGAAAGGCCCCGGTTCATTGATCAGTTTTGGATTGAAAGGTGGTTTCGAAGCGGCAAAGAAATTTCTTGACAATGTTCATCTGGCTTTATTGGCTGTTTCTCTGGGTGGAGTTGAAACATTGATACAGCATCCCGCATCTATGACACATGCAAAAGTATCGAAAGAAGCAAAGATAGCCGCCGGTATTACTGATGATTTGATCAGACTGGCTGTGGGTATTGAAAATGTGGAAGATATTGTTGAAGATTTGATGAATGCTTTAGAAAAAGTTTAATGGCGCAACAGGATTTTTATAAAATTTTATCTGAAGACATCAGGCTGCAAGAGGGATTGACCGCCTGCATTAACTGTGGTACATGCACTGCTATTTGCCCTGCTGCCGAGTTTTACAATTATGATCCCCGTATTATTGCTGACATTGTTCAAAGTAAAGACAATGATAAAATTGAAACGTTGTTGAAAAGCGATACAATTTGGTATTGCGGTGAATGCCTGTCGTGCAAAACCCGCTGTCCGCGAAGCAACACACCAGGCTTTATCATTCAGGCATTGCGGCATCTTTCACACACTCTGGGATATTTTGTGGAAAGTGAAAAAGGACGGCAATCATTGGCAATCAAGCGCACTACGGGTGATGAAATTCTGCGTAGCGGATATTGCATGTTTGTTGATCGTATTACGGGTGAAATGCATCCGGAGCAAGGCCCCGTGTGGGAATGGGTTCGCAAAAATGCCAAAGAAGTTTATGAACGATTGGGTGGAAATTACAAGGGCGATGGAGCAGGAGCAATGCGCAAAATACCTGATGATGCTTTGGCTGAATTGAAGAAGATATTTGATGTGTCAGGTGGAACAGCTTTTTTTGAAAACATTGAAAAATGTTCAGAACAAAAGGCAAAAGAAATGGGATTGCAGTTTGACGACACTCAGGATTGCGAATATTTTAAACATGTTTATTGCACCAACAATAATGAACACACTAAAAATTAAAATTTAAACAAAATGGATATAGAAATTTTCTTTGCCGGCAATAAAAAAGTTAATGCCAGCATAAATGGATTTATTGTAAAAACTGACCAACCTGTCAGAGCAGGAGGAGACGGACAAGAGCCTTCACCTTTTGAATTGTTCCTTGCATCACTTGGAACCTGTGCAGGAATTTATGTTAAGTCATTTTGCGATCAGCGGAATTTGCCAACGGACAATATAAAGATCATTGAGCACATGGAGGTAGATCCAATAAAACATACTGTTTCTAAAATAGGATTAGAAATTCGTTTACCGGCAGATTTTCCCGAAAAGTATAAAGATGCAGTCATTAATTCTGCGGAACTTTGCACAGTAAAAAAATTAATTCAGAGTCAACCGGAATTTGAGGTTTACACAAGTACAATTTAATTTAGTTCGTAAAATAAATTAAAAATTTACCTTTAAAATAATGAAAAAATCACTTATCATCTTATCGGTTTTGATGAGTTTAATTAGTCTCAACAGTTATGCACAATGTGGCGGAACAACAGCAAAAACGACAAGTACGTCCACTTCAACAAGCGGTGGAATTGGAATTATTATTTATTCAAATGATGTCGAAACTGTTTATAATGCTTTGCGACTTGCCGTTTATTCTATCACTTCGGGTGATACAGTTAAAATATTTTTACTGGGAAAGGGAGTAGAACTTGATACCCTGGTCAAAAAAAACAGTGATATCAGAATGCAGGTTGGTTTATTCACCAATGTGGGTGGCGAAATACTTGGATGCGGAACTTGCCTTAAAAGCAGGAATATCACATCCCCACAGGTATGTAAAATGTCGTCCATGTCCGATTTATATGATTTGATTAAAAAAAGCAAGATCGTATTGACTTTTTAAATTGTAATTTATCAATTTGAGCAAACTGCTGTTTATTCATGTTTATTGTGGCAGAACTTTGCCATTACCGATCTGCATAACAGTGGTATTTTTGAAAAGCATTCAATGACTTGCTTCAATTTTCATTTCGAAAAAAACATCTTGATCGCAACAACGATCAGGAAGACGCTGAAGATTTTTCTGATCACATTTTCGGAAATTGTAACTGCTATTTTTGATGAGAAAAAACTCCCGACTATAAAGGCGGCAGCGATGATCATGGCATAAGTAAGGTTAACCTGTCCGGCTTTATAATAATTGTAAGCTGCAAACAAGCCAATTGGCGGAAGCATCACTGCAAGGCTAGTTCCTATTGCCTCATGTTGTGTTAACCCGGCAAATAATACCATTGCTGGTATCATAATCAATCCTCCTCCAATTCCCACCATTCCGCCAAAAGCCCCTGCCACAAGTCCGATGACCAGCAGGATCAATAATATTTCTATGCTCATTTTCTTCATGCTGATTAAAACATTCTTTCAATAATTACTTGTATTTTTCTCTCCCAATCATTATTGTAGAAAACACTACAAAATTACTACTCCTCAAAAATGTAAGCTGATCTTTAACATTACTTAACTCCCAAAACTTGTTCCATGATTTTATCTACCATAACTTTGTATTGAAGGTTAAAAGGATTGAATCCTTTTTAAAAAATTTTAATTATGAAAAA
Organism: uncultured Bacteroidota bacterium; assembly: GCA_903889915.1. GTDB lineage: Bacteria > Bacteroidota > Bacteroidia > Bacteroidales > CG2-30-32-10 > CAISZK01. Next base: position 26,111 of record CAISZK010000133.1, on the reverse strand, counting down.
GTTGATTTTAATTTTGTTTCTCGGCTTAGGAATAACATTTGCTGTAGGGCGGGTTAATAAAAATTCCGTTGGCAATAAAATGTTTAATTCAACAGCATTTTCACAACAACAAACTAATATTAAGACTCCGATTTCAATATCGGAACTTAAGGCAGGAATTACTGATGACATCAGTAAAAGCTATCCCGATTATAAGATACTCGAAGCTTATAAAGTTGAAAATACGGATGGCAAAATACTTTCTTATGATGTATTGATCGCAAGCAACACCAAAAAGATAGACTTATTCTATGACAAAGATGGGAATTATCTGAGTAAAAGAGATGTTGTGAATCCTATTCCATCATATCAACTCTAGTAACCGGGTACAGTAATGATTGACAAATGAAGAGTTCCTGAATCGTTGGATATACAGTTTCTTTTAACAGAGTTTTTCTGAAAACAATGAAATTGGCAATACCTGATTTGGAAACCTAGGATTCCTTCACATCATTAACATTACTTAACTCCCAAAACTTGTTCCATGATTTTATCTCCCGTAACTTTGTGTTACAGGTTAAAAGGATTTGATCCTTTTGAAAATTTTGAATTATGAAAAAGTTGATTTTAATTTTGGTTCTCTGCTTAGGAGTAACAATTGCTTTCGGGCAGGTTGATATAAGTTCAGTAAACAATAAAATGTCTAAATCAACAGCTCATTCACAACAACAGGCTGAGAAAAAGACGCCAATTTCACAAGCGGAACTTAAAGCAGGAATCATGGAGAACATCAGAAAAACCTATCCTGATTACAAGTTGCTCGAAGCTTTTAAAGTTGAAAATGCTGATGGCAGAATAGTTTCTTATGAAGTGATGATTGCAAGCAACACCAAAAAGATTACACTGCTCTATGACAAAGACGGCAATTTTCTTAGCAGGGAATATATTGTGAACCCTATTCCAACATTTCATGTAAATGACTTGGGTTGGATCATGCCTGATAAATGAAGAGTTGCTGAATCGTATTTGCAGGAATACTCTAAAATAAAATCATAAGATCCAAATTCCAAATTCCACTATACAAATTCCGGGACCGAAACCATCTTAATATTTGAGTGTTTTTCCGTTGCCGGAATTTGGAATTTGAGTATTGGGAAATGGAATTTAATTTTAAGTATCGTTTTCTTGCCGGCTCTGTTTAATTACTTTGAAATTTTTGAGGACATCAAACCATTCTGAACCTTGCAGGATGGGCATGATGCGGGCGATGTTGCCGATTTTGCACTTGCAATTGCATTTGTCAATATCCCGTCCCAGTCAGGAGTTTTGGTGTTCAGAAAACTTATTTCCTGGTAGAACGATTGCAAAAAACCATTCACAAAATAACTTCCGTTCGAATCATTGCACCATGCATATTCGCCCGGACTTGCTGCGGTAGCAATAAGACTTCCTGATGAATTTAAAATCAGTTTTGCGAGGTTGCTTTTGTTATAATTTTGATTCGACATGGTGGATAAGAAACTTGAACTTGTAACCTGGTTTATACCCAATTTTGAGTTGCAGCAATTGCTTAAAACCAATGTCAGCCGCGCGCCTTTACTCACCAATGAGCTATACACGGTTGATAAACTTAAAGAGGTTGCATCATTCAGATCCTGGAATGAATTCAAACGCAGATCAAGCTGTGGATAGCTGTCTGTTTGATTGTCGTAGCGGATACCATGGCCGGAATACAGAAAAATTACAATATCATTCGCTGCCGGATTGACCTTAGCAATTTCGTCCAAAACATTTTGCTTTGAAAAGGAATTGTCCGACACAAAATATTCCTGAATGTTTATTCCCAAAGCCTCTGCGATGCCTTCAAAATCGGATTTAAAATTTTTCATATCAATGGTACAACTCAACCCTATGTTGCTTATTGAAGTGTTGGCGGCAATTATCAAATGCAGCACAGGCTTCGCCAATGCAGTGTCGGGTCTTGTTGTGTTAATGTTTTGATCATTTTGGTTGATATGGTTGTTTTGATTGATCTGGTTGTTTTGATCGTTTTGATAATACTGATTGTATTGATGATCCTGGTCAGCCTGGCTGTTCTGATTGTTGAGCGCATTGACAAAACTTAAATAGTCCGGTTCATCTGCATTATAGAACTGGTGAAGATATTCCTCCGAAAGCTGATCAAGATGCAGTTCACTAAAGTTATCCACTTCACGAATATTTTCGGGTTTAAAATCGGGATCATCAGTAAAGAAGGGTATTTCAGAAGATATTGAATCATTCCAGAACCAGATAAAATGTTCAGGATTATAGCCCAATTGCGTGGGGTTTTCAGTAATATAAGTTGGATTTTTCCCAACCAGCAATTGATAGTTGGTACCATTTTCGTTTCCGGTTTTTGATTCGTATTCAACATTCACAACATTATAAACATCTCCCTGCGAGAAAGCGACCCTCAGATAGCAGTTGTTTTCGCCATAGTAAACCATGAATCCCAAATAAGGAATGCCAGTGTTATCATGAAATTGCAATTCGTAAAAGGTTTGCGAAAACGAGATGAACGATTGAAGAAACAAAAAGGAAATTAAAGCAGTTCTGAATAGTTTTGTTTTCATTTTTTCACTTATTTGGTTAAATGAATCCGCGGAAATTGATTCAAATTTAAGGTTGAATTTTCCTGATGTAAAATTAATATTTTTTTTGCGATGCAGGAAATGCTTTTTAAAATTCCGGTTTATTATGGCATCAAATTAATTATTATTTTTGTGAATGAATTGATGATGATTAAAGGGCAATAATTTGGCAAATGTTGAGGGTGATTATTGAAGATGCCAGGATCAAGCCTGATCAATTTGAATAAAGGAAATTTTACAACCCAAATATCATGACAAAAACCTATGTTCATTTCTTCCGGATCTTTTTTCTTTTTTGTTTGTGTTCATTCAGTTTAAGATCGTTTTCACAAACCGACAGCCTTGATAAATTAATGACAAGAAGGCCTCTGACTTGTTGGGAGGTTGAGTATAATTGTAAATATTTGATCCCGGAATATTATGCAAATGGCAAACTCGACAGCGTAAATATTTTATTGAATTATTGGCAGAAAAAATGCAGATGGAACAATAATGAAATAATTGAAAGAGCGCGTTTGTTATTGTCAATTCAAATGGGTACTTTTAAAGAAGAAAATTTGAAACCGGCTGTTTTTCATCAGTTGACGGATTACAACAGAAACAAGGTATCTTATAAGGTTAACAGGTACTACAATTACAGATACTATTACCGACAATCAACCGAAGATTCCCTTTTTGATGCTTTCATCAATATAATGGCGAAAAAACTTAAAACAAAACAGCTAAGCCCTGCTGAACAATTATTATCAAGACTCTATTCCGACTCTGCGATTGTTCATATTGATACAATGATCAGAAATAAAAAATTTGATGGGACTTATTTGCAAAAAATTTACAAGCATTATAAAGATAGTATCCTTCACCAGCCATGCATGGAGGCGGGTTTATACACAGGTTATTTTAATCCGCTTGGCAACAATAAAATTCTTGGCAACAAAGGAATTATTGGAGTGTTTGCCGGATCAAAATCCAGGGGAAACACTTTCGATTTCGTGCTTGATGTAAAACCGGGAAGTTCCAAAGGAAAATATAATGTCATGTATAAAGATAGCCTTACAGCTACTGATACCTGCAACTTTTTCTATATCGGTGCAGAATACAGCAGAGCTTTGGTTACAACCCAAAAAAGTGAATTCTACTTTGCCTTTGGCTTTGGTGGTGAACGTTTGGCAAGTATTCACTCAAATGATACGAAAAAAATTGATGGCAAACATTTTTGGTCGCCAAATGTCAGCGGTGGATTGGGATTCAAATATTATTATGATTACAGGCATTACTTCGGACTACAGGCAAATTTCAATTATTTGAATTTTAAAAACAAGGGAGGTACGGATATTACAGGAAATGCCTTTACAATAAGATTAATTTGGGGTGTTTCGTCAAACTTTGAAAAACAGAACTTTTTCAAGTATTTGTATTAATATTGCTGCGTTTGTAAGCAAGGCAAAAAGAAATTTCATAATCAATGTCAGGAAAATTCAGTTTCATTTTTTTTCTCTCTTTAATATCTTCATTGGCCTGCATTGCCCAAAAAAGTCTTGGCATTTATTTTCAGCCTACGCTTAATTTTACGAATACCGATCAGTCGGCATTTAATTTTTCGGCAGGGGTGAAGAGTCAGATTGTGCTCAATAAAAAGTTGTCATTGAATGCGGGGTTGGGATATGCAAATGATCATTGCAACCCGCTTTATGTTCTATTCAGATCAGCGGATCAGGAGTGGCCAAATTTTTATGATGCACGAATGATCAAAGCCAACTGCCACCTGCGCATCAAGCTTACGAAAAGATACAGGAAACTTTCTTTCTATGCCTTTGCCGGACCTACGATGAACACCAGCTTTTATGAAAAAACCGACATTGGCAGATCAGCAACTATTCGCATTCATGATGTTTTTGCAACAGCAGGTTTTGAAGGTAATCTGAAGATTAAAAAAGTGGCCATCATCGTTGCACCAACATTTGAAACCCGCATTTGGCAAAACAGCAGCAACCTTGCTTCAGATTATCGAAATCATTGCGGTGTGGAGTTTGGATTGATTTATTATTTCAAGAAAATAACTACGGGGTGCAATTGTGATTGAAAAGTGCATTAGTCCGGGTGCGACTTGGAGTCGCGCCCGGACTAAGAAATATAAAAACAAGGCAACCTTTGTCAAATAATTGCGCCTTATAAATCAAAAAGTTGTTTCTGACTTTAATACCTTTCCCATGAAATCAATCACTTTTTTTCTCTTTCTTACTTTCAGCGCCACTATTGCTTTATCACAATCTTTTTTCAAACGTTATTCTGATGGCGATTTTAATTCTTTAACGATAACTGATAATGGCAAACTATTTATTGCAGGCAATAAGAATCTAACCAAAACAGATATTGCAGGCAATATAGTTTTCAGCAAAACCTACCAGGGATTGCCTGTATCATCCTTTAATTGCATTATTCCTGCTGCCAGCGATGGAGCTTTTTTGTCATTCAGTTCTTCTTACCTTCATAATCATGTCGCCGGTTTGATCCGGGTTGATTCTTCAGGGATCCCGCTTTGGTCAAAACAATATTTCAATTTTTCTTCCACATCCTTGTGTGGAATAAGTAAATTGCATGATGGAAAAATTCTTATTACTGCGGATGACAGTGCACGTGCTTTACTGATAAAAGTTGACACTTCGGGAAATGTTGTCTGGTCAAAGCAATATTGTATCGCCGGCAACCCATTTAGCATATCCGGTCCGCCTGTTGAATTGCCTGATCATTCAATAATTTTTTGTGGGTCAGCACGCATAAAAATCTATGCAATTATTCCGCCTAATACTTTCCCAATGGAGTATTATGTTTCAACAGTAGCCACGATGAAAACAGATTCTTTGGGCAATTTGCTTTGGGGTAAAACATTTTATTATACCAATCCTCCCCCTAATTTAGATGATATTGAACTTGGCGGAACCAGTATTTTCTATTCAATAAATAAAAAATTCTATGTAAATTTCGGAGTATATAATTTTGTTCAAATGATAAACATGGGTTATTTCACAGCAAGGTTAGATAGTACAGGCAACTTCGAATTTGTCAATAATGGCAGTTGGTCGCCTTCAAAAATTATCAGTAATAATTTCGATTCCTCATTGAATGTATTGGTTCCCGGAGGCGCTTTTGGTGATGTTTACACCCCTTATACTTCGTATTTCAGGAGGGTAAGCCAAAATCTGGATATTTTATCCGAAGTTAAATACCAGCCTTTTTATTATTCAAATTATACTATGCGTTTTGGTGATGCTGTTCAATTAGCCGACAAACGCATTGCCTTCGCAGGATTGTTAGCAGACGGTGCATATAGCTTTCAAAACACTAATTCATTACTCTTCGCCGATTCGATGGGTGTTGATAATTGTATTTCAATTATTCAAAATCCTGTTTCACCGGCACCGGATACGAATTTCTATACTCAAAGTCTGACTTTATTGACTGACACCGGAATTTATTCAAACCCTCTTTCAGTTACCGCAACGGATATATTTCCTACTGTTTGTGATTGCTCAGATAATCCTGTAGCAGGTTTTAGTTATTCAGTTTCTGATTCAACTGTATCTTTTACAAACAATAGTTCCCAAACAACTATTTATGAATGGATGTTTGGAGACGGCAACTATGACACTTCGCAAAACCCCATTCATACATACGCCGATACCGGCACTTATACTGTGATTTTAGTGGCCAGAAATAATTGTGGTCTTGATACTGCCTCAGTCCTGATATCTATACCTGATAATCTCAATACAATAAATAATTTTGAATTGAATACGTCAAACATTAGTATTTTTCCAAATCCCACAGACCAAAAAATTTACATTGTTGATGATTTTATTTCAGCAGGTAATGAAAATGCTATTGCAACTATCAGTGATATCCGTGGAAGGGTTATAACCACCCGGGCTTTGACATCCAATAAAACTGAAATGGACCTGGGCGAATTTCCAAAAGGAGTTTATATTATCAGAGTTATTGATGGTGAAAAAAGCTACTGTACGAAAATTATTAAAATGTGATAATACTAAAATCTGAAAACATAAGTTCGGGTGCGACTTTAAATCACGCCCGGACTGCCACAATATTTTCAACCTTAAATAACTTTTCTTCACCTTTATTCATTTTCTGCCTGGTTTCGTTTTTTTAAATTAATTTTGTCCTTGTTAGCGCAAGCGTTAATAAGAAGAAAAGAAAATGTTGAAACCCCCGGCCAATAATATTTTGATCATAGAAGATGAAAGTAAAATTTCGCAGCTTCTTAAAAAGACCTTAATTGAAGAAGGCTTTACAGCAGATATTGCAGGCGATGGGTATGTGGGGAAAAAAATGGCGCTCGAAAATAACTACGATGCGATTATTCTCGACATCAATATTCCGCTCCTTAATGGCTACGAAGTTTGCAAGGAGATCAGAAAAGTCAATGCCGGTGTGCCAATACTGATGCTTACTGCTTTTGGCTCTCTCGAGAATAAACTCTGTGGATTTGATGCAGGCGCCAGCGACTATATTACGAAGCCTTTCGAACTGAAAGAAATTGTTGCCCGTCTCAGGGCTTTTATTAAAAAGACCGAAACCATTGCCAGCGAAGAATCTATTCTGAAATATTCAAACCTCGAAATTGATGTGCGCAACAAAACTGTGAAGCGTGATGGCAAATTGATAATGCTTACTTCAAAGGAATTTTTGCTGCTCGAATTTTTTGTAAAAAATATTGGAAGGGTGATTTCGAAAGCCGAGATAGCCGAAAATATCTGGGAGATTACTTTCGACACGGGGACCAACATCATTGAAGTTTACATTAACTATCTCCGCAAAAAAATTGACCGGGATTTTTCTCCAAAACTTATCCACACTGTTGTCGGTATGGGCTATATCATGAAGGAGGAATAGCCGTGAATATCCGTTTGCGATTGACAATTCAGTTTGCCCTTATTGTAACAGCCATCCTTTTGCTTTTCACGATCTCCATTTATTACCTTTCGGAATACTATCGTGAAAATGATTTTTACGACAGGTTAAAGCTAAGGGCGCTGACAACTGCAAAGCTGCTGATTGAAGTGAAAGAAGTGGATGTGCCTTTGATGAAAATTATTGATAAAAATTCTTTCACGCTGGATGATCAAACCATCAGGGTTTACAACTTCAGGAACGAAATGATCTACAACAGCAGTGACAGAGACACGGGTTTTTATTCAAACAATTTTCTAAACGAGATCCGGCTGAATTCTGATGTCCGCAAAACAATAGGTAAAAAACAAATTCTCGGACTTTCCTATACCCAATACCCCAGAAAATACGTGGTGATCGCTTCGGCAATTGACACCATGGGATACGAAGAAATGGATAATCTGCGATTGATACTCATCATTGGATTTCTGTCAAGCATTTTGCTTACCATTTTGCTTGGCGCATTCTATGCGGGAAGGGCGCTGAAACCTATCACTGATATTATTTCGAAAGTTGGAAAAATAACTATTTCCAACCTTCACCTGCGGCTTACTACGGGAAATGACAAAGATGAAATTGCCCGGCTGGCCATCACTTTTAATGAAATGTTGTCGCGCATTGAAGCAAGTTTCGAGACGCAGAAAAATTTTGTTTCGAATGCTTCGCATGAATTCCGCACTCCATTTGCAATCCTTTTGAATGAAATTGAATTTGCATTGAAAAAGGAACGGTCGAACAGGGAATATATTGAAGCATTAAACTCCATTGCGCAGGAAATAAAAAACCTTCATAATTTGTCTGAAAATCTTCTCGAACTTACTCGTGCCAGCCTTGATGTTTCTGCATTTTCGTTTTCTCCGCTAAGGTTAGATGACGCTATTCTTCAAACACGGGCGGTTGTGTTGAAATCCAAACCGGATTATTCTGTTGAGATAGATTTTAATGAACTTCCCGATGATGAATCACTGATCACTATTCCAGGCAATGAGCAGTTGTTAAGCCTTGCATTCTACAACCTGGTGAACAATGCCTGTAAATTTTCGGATACTCACAAAGTGAAGATAAGTTTGAAAAACAGATCGGAAATGATCATTATCCAATTTTCAGATAACGGTATTGGTATTCCTGAAAATGAACTGAAGGATGTCTTCGAACCTTTTTTTCGTGGTAGTAATGTTAAAGGCGAGATCGGTCATGGACTGGGATTGCCACTGGTTAAAAAAATTATTGAACTTCATAACGGAAAGATCAGTGTTTCTTCCACAGTCAATAAGGGAAGTGTGTTTTCGGTTTCCTTTTCCTCCTGAGGTCACCGGGAGAAGTAAAAAATTGGTTTTGCAGCATTACTTAATAAAAAACTTAAAATAAATTCAACAAAAACATTATTCCAATGAATTGTGAAAAAAAGTGCGAATCCTGAAATTTCGGGAAGTACTTCGATACAATTCCGAATCTCCGGAATGAAGTAATTGTGTTGAAAGTTTCACTTATACATTTATTAACTCCAGCTTATCCCTTACACCCATTGAAGCAATTGGATTCTTTTTTCAAGCTCTCCTTAATGTTGCTCTAATAAAATTCTAATAATTTTCTAATGTCATTTTAACGCCTCCTTAATATTGGCGTCGTACTCTTGTGCAAATTTTTGCTGTTGACTTATCAGAAAAGATATGTTGAATTGGGATAAGCACAACGATAAAAAATTTAAAATAAGGGGCTGGTGATTGATATGATTTGATTTTTGCCATGAAGTTTTTTTTCAGATTAGAAACTATAAGTAGCATTTTAATTTGCAAAAAAAATCAGGTTAGCCGGGGAAAAAACAATGATATCATAAGTAAGAATTCTCAAATAGGTTCAGGAGTTTTAAGAAGGAAAATTTGTTTAAAATGGCAAGCGGTAAAACAAAAGTTACAATATTTTTTATTATTGGCGTTGTCGCAATATGTTCCTTAACTTATAATTTTATTTTAGTGGTGAAATACTCAAATGCAAAAGGGTGTATCAACACGTTAAAATTAAAGAACGATTCACTGATTTCAGTCAAATGGAATTCGGATGATTCATTAAACACACTGATACGCGAAGTAAAATTTTTACGTGAAAACACTGGAGCTAAAGAGAAGAAATTTGCAAATACTGTTTTGAAGAAAAAATAAATTTTAATTGACAAAAACGGAATTGATTAACCCAATCTTAAACAGGTATAGGGAATAAGGGTATAAGACAATCAGTAATAAGGATACTTATACCTTTAAACCTTATATTGCTGCAACAGTTGGAAGTTGATTTCGTCAAAAGTTTAAAAAGGAAAATGTTGTTGAATTTGTTTTTAAAGCTTTAAATATTTTAAGGTTCATGTGAAATAGAAGTGCGAATTTAAAAATAAAGTTATGAAATTTAATGGCTACATAATTATACTTTCATTGACGCTTATTTTTATAGTTATTCTGAAACTAGCTGTCCGAAACAAAAAATTGAAAGAGTTCCGAAACCAGCTAAAAAGTGAACAATTAGTTCAGTTTTTGGATGAGGATATGGATAAAAAACAAGGAACTATTAAAGATTTTCAGGAAACAGATCAAACTGTCAGGATCATTTCTGAAAGCGGGAAAGAATATTTTGTTGAACCGGAATATATTTTTCCGGCTTAAAATAAATTGCCGGGCAAAAGTGTTTGAATGATTTGAAAAAATTGTTCCGTTTGCCTGATGACATAAAAGAGGTTTTAGAATTAGATACGTTAAAGAAAAATTATAACAATGAAGTAAAACTTGAGGATAGAATATCAGAAGGGAAATAATTGATATTCTATTGATCTTAGTGGGGAAAGTCAGCTCGCATTTTTTGATAATTTTTGCGAAATTTTGAATAAGATTTAAGGGTTTTGAATAATGACTTCCCCACTATTTTTAAAAAAAGAGAATTCAAACATAACAAGAAACAAAAACGGGGCAAGTCATTTCGTATTTTAGGGTTTTAATACGAAAAGTGTTTAAAGGGTTAAGACGACTTCCCCGTTTTTTTTATTTGTAAAATTCATTAAAGATTTTCGTCTGTCTAAAAGAAATTAATAGTTGTACTTTTACTCACTAAGGAGTTATCCGGACTGGTATCGAAACCAAATGCCTTCCTTTTGCAGTGTCATTAAATCCTGCAAAAAACATACTGCCTAAATTATTTAATTAAATACTATCTTTGCCTTTTGAATAAAAATTGGCAACAACAATTATTGATAGGAATAACCAGAATGAAAAGCGCTTTTTCAATTATGATTTGAAAGATATTTTGAAATGATTTGGGCTAAGTGTTTTCAAAACCATGTGCCGATCATTCTTGGAATTTTATCAACACATTACCTTTGGCATAGCTATCCATTACAAATAGAAAATTATTATTAAGTCCGCCCATAATGTTGACTATTCTTATCACGATTATTTTTATTGCAGGTTATCTTGCCATAGCTTTTGAAAAACCATTGAAGATAGATAAGGCTGCTTCCGCATTAATAACAGGAGTTGCGTGCTGGACGATTTGTATTCTTTATAGCCAAAATCCTGGTGTTGTTGCTGATAATCTGGGTAAACATTTTGGTGATATTGCACAGATCCTTTTCTTCCTGCTTGCGGCAATGATCATTGTTGAAATGATAGATGCCCACAATGGCTTTGATATAATCACAAACAGGATAAGGACAAAAAGAAAAGTCAACCTGCTGTGGATAATAGCTATCATCACATTTTTCCTTTCATCAGTATTGAACAATCTGACAACGGCTATAGTAATGGTTTCCCTTATTAAAAAGCTTGTTCCTGAAAAAAAAGACAGGATGCTTTTTGCCGGAATGATTGTGATTGCTTCAAATGCCGGCGGAGTTTGGACACCAATCGGAGATGTAACAACCACCATGTTGTGGTTGGGAGGGCAGGTTACAACTCCCAAAGTAATATCAGAACTTTTTCTACCGGGCATAGTTTGTATGCTTGTCCCTCTATTTATTTTATCCTTTTCGGTTAAGGGAATAATTGAAAGAACACTCGTAATGGAAAGCAAACTGAACGAAATGACAAGCAATTTTGAAAAGAAGATCATTTTTTTCATTGGAATAATTTTATTGATCTTAGTTCCTTTTTTCAAAACACTTACTGACCTGCCTCCATACATGGGAATGCTTTTAAGCCTCGGAATAATGTGGGCGCTCACTGAAGTTATACATAAAAAGAAAGATGAAACCATACGCTCACATTTATCGGTGACTACCGCTCTGAAAAAAATAGACACCTCCATCATCCTGTTTTTCCTCGGAATATTATTAAGCATTGCTGCGCTCGAATCATCTGGATTACTTGTGTCAGCGGCAGGTTTTTTAAATAAAACTTTTGCAAGCAATAATATTATTGCAATTATTTTGGGCTTGTTATCTTCTATAATTGATAATGTTCCGCTTGTTGCTGCTTCCATGGGGATGTATAATTTACACAGCTATCCTCCGGATAATAGTTTTTGGGAATTCCTTGCTTATACAGTTGGAACAGGAGGCAGCATATTGATCATAGGTTCCGCAGCAGGTATAGCTGTGATGGGGGTTGAGAAAATAGAATTCGGTTGGTATTTAAAAAAGATCGGATGGGTTGCATTGCTGGGCTTTCTTTTGGGCATTGCAGTGTTTCTACTTCAGCAAATAATTTATTAAGTTTCAATTATTAGTTCTGTAAATCTTAATTAAATTACCTCAGGCATTTAATTTTAAAATGATACATTTGCTTCATGAATGAGTTGAAGTTTGTAAAGCGTTTTAATGCCTGGCGTGCGCATGGATTAAAGGAAAAGCAGTTTGTTTATTTCCTGAGCATCATCATTGGATTGATAGCAGGATTGGCTGCTGTGGCTTTGAAAACTTCGGTTCATTACATCGAATCTCTTTTTAGAAGTTCAAATAGCATAGATACGCAAAACTGGCTCTACCTATTGCTGCCTCTGGCAGGAATTACCATCACTGTTTTATTTATACGGCATTTTATTAAGGATGATATTTCGCATGGCGTGAGTAAAATTCTTTTTTCAATTTCGAAAAAGGGAAGCAAAATAGAACGCCATAACACCTATTCTTCCATAGTTGCCTGTTCTTTCACCGGTGGATTTGGAGGATCCGTAGGGATGGAGGCTCCCATTCTTTATACAGGCGCTGCTATAGGTTCCAACATCGGACAACTTTTTAACCTGAATTATAAAACCCTTACTTTACTTATTGGATGCGGTGTTGCAGGCGCTCTTTCAGCCATCTTTAAAGCACCAATAACCGGGTTGATTTTTACTTTCGAAGTGCTGATGCTTGATCTGACAACATCTTCGATCATTCCAATTCTTCTGGCAACTGTAACAGGAACTATTGTTTCTTCATTTCTTCTTGGCGAAAGAATAGAATTTTATTTCACACTCAAGGACATTTTTGATTTCAGAGCTATCCCTTTTTATATTTTGCTGGGATTGTTCACTGGCCTGGTTTCATTGTATTTTGTGAAGATGAATGCTTATGTGGAAAAGCTTTTTCACAACCAGATGAATCCCTACAAAAACCTCATTGTTGGAGGGATCATTGTTGGTATTATGATCTATTTTTTCCCTCCTCTTTATGGAGAAGGATACACTGCAATGAAATCAATTTTGAGTGGAAAAACACATGAATTATTCAACAGCAGCCTGTTTTATCATTTAAGTGACAATCCCTGGATATATCTTTTGTTCCTTGCCACCTTGCTGGTTTTAAAAGTAATTGCAATGGCAGTAACCACAGGAAGTGGCGGTATTGGAGGTGTTTTCGCTCCCAGTTTGTTTATGGGAGGTGTTGCAGGGTTTGCTTTTTCAAAGGCGATAAACATTTTTTCCACTTCATGGATACGGCTTTCTGAAAGTAATTTTACATTGGTTGGAATGGCAGGTTTGATTGCAGGAGTGATGCAGGCGCCATTGACAGCTATTTTCCTCATTGCAGAAATAACGGGAGGCTATGGATTGTTCATTCCGCTTATCATTACAGCTTCCATTTCGTTTATCACCATTCATTATTTTGAAAAGTATTCCATTTACACAAAAAGTCTTGCCGAGCATGGTGATCTTCTCACACACGATAAAGACAAAGCAGCCCTAAACCTGATCAAAGTTGAACATGTGGTTGAAACAGATTTTAGCTCTGTTGAAGCCAATTCAACTCTTGGTGATTTGGTGAAAGTGATTGCCCGCTCGAAAAGAAATATCTTTCCTGTGATTGACCAACAACATCATTTTCTCGGAATGATCATGCTCGATGATGTGCGTGAAGTGATGTTCAACAAAGAGGAGTATTCAAAAACACTGGTGAAAGACCTGATGATACAGCCTTCAGAATTTGTTACTCCCAATGAGAGTATGGAAAATGTGATGGATAAATTCAAAACTTCCGGTTTATGGAATCTTCCTGTGATCGAAGACAGCCGCTACATTGGATTTGTTTCAAGAGCCAATGTTTTTAATGCCTACAGAAAAAAGTTGATTGAGTTTGCTGAGGAATTGTAGCGTCTGAATTTATTGGAGCCGGGTGAAAAATATTTTTTCTTTGTAAAAACAGAATTTTTTTACATTTGCTTATTCTTAAGAGCATAACTCCTGATTTATTTTTTCATTCTAAAACAAAAACTATGAACAAAAAAATTTACTTCCTTCTGATGACCTTGATCATTTGCTGCAGTTCCGCATTTGCACAGGGACCAACATTAACTTTTGCAAACACCGGTTTTTCTCCGGGTGATACTTACAACACTTTTTCGGCTGATACAACAGGATTGCAACCAGGCCCGGCAGGACAAGGACAAACATGGAATTTCAGCAATCTTATTATTGGTAATGCTATTTATCAAAATTGTGTGGACCCAGCCACAACTCCGAATGCTTCATCCTTTCCCAATGCCACAATGGCTATAACCGACAGCACCGGGAACTATGGTTATTTTAAAGAAAATATGACAGAACAAACTTTTCTCGGACTGGTTAATAGTATTCAAACAATTGTTTGCAGTAATCCGGAAACAGTTCTTACTTATCCTTTTTCTTATAATGATGTAATTAATGATACCATGATGGCAAATTATTCTTTTGTCGGAACGAATGTTATCAGGAAAGGTACTTCACATACAACTGCAGATGGGTGGGGAACACTTCAATTGCCTTCAGGAAATTACTCAAATGTTTTAAGAGTAAAATTTGTTGAATCATACAAAGACACCTGTTTGCTCTTCACTATAAAATATGATCAGACAACATATTATTGGTTCGACGGATCAAACAAAGAACCTTTATTGACTTTGGTTTTTTTGACAGTCAATTCTTCAGGAACACCTACAAGTTCTAAGTCGGCTAGTGTTGCAGACTTTACTGTAGGAATACATCAAAATAGTCAGCCGTTTGGAAGTATTGATCTTTATCCAAATCCTGCAACCGGCTTTGTAGATATTGCAATAAATTCTTTTAAAGATAATGATTGCGAAGTTTCTTTGCTGGATATGAATGGCAGAAAAGTAATGAAAACTATTCATTCATCCGTATCAGGGAATGATCATTTTTCACTTGATATTTCTGGTGTGAAACCGGGCATTTACATGGTTCGTATTGTTTCCGGAAATGAAATCGCAAACAAAAAGCTGATCGTTTATTGATCTTTATTTGGGTCTGAAATTATGGTTAGATGTTGAATAAATAACATCTTAGAACCTGAGAATTTTCTTCAATCCACAATTCCTGCTTTCTGCAATTCCTGCATCAAATCGCTTAGAGTGATTGGTTTTGCTACGATCTTTTTGTCTGCGTCCAGAAGAAACATGCTGGGTGTGGCATAAAGATAATAAGCGCTTGCAATATCACCATCCCATCCTTTAAGATCGGTATAGTTGATCCATTTGTAATCGCCGTTCAGTATTGCTTTATCAAACTCGGCTTTCACAGTATCAATTGAAATTCCAACTACAGCTAGTTTATTGTTTTTTTGCAGATCATAAAGCTTTTTAATTTCAGGCAAAGTTGCCATGCAGTGAGGGCACCAGCTTGCCCAGAATATTACCAGTGTATAGGGTGATTTTGTTTCAGATAATTTATAAGGAACATTGTTCTCAGCAGTGAAAGTTATCTCCGGCGCTTTATTTCCTATTGCCAGTTTTTTATAACCATCCACCCGTTTCCGCAGGTTTTTTGTTTGTCTGTCATCTTCACAACTGCTTTCTGAAGTATAATAAGATGCAATGTGGGTCAACACGCTTTCCATTTCAAGCATTTCAAAACCGGTGATCAGGTATTTTTTTATTTGTGTGTTCACCTTCTCATTCACTTTTGACCTTGTCATTAAAGTATCCACGGCTTTGATATACTCTTGTTCCTGTTGTGGCTTGGTATAACCCTGGCTTGCAAAAAACTTAATAAATGAAAATGATTTGGAGGTGAAGATATTCGTATTTAGTAATAGAGTATCTGAGAAATCAATATTATCCATGAAATGCTTTTTGGCAAATTGGATTTTCTCATCATGAGTCAATGTAAAGTCAAGCGAAGGGAAGCGTTCCGATTTGATGATATGCGTAACAAACATTCCCGGATTCTTTTTTATGATGTCGGAAATAAATTTCTGATGTTGTTCCTGAAGGTCGAAATAACGTTTTTTTAATTCAGGATAAAAAGGATCTGAAGCAGGAAAATATTCAGGAAGCTGCGACAGTACTTCAAGTTGGGTATTGTCTTTATTATCCTTAAACAAATAATCGTAATAAATTTTATTTTCAGCAGATGAGATGATCCTGACACTATCCTGTGCATCGCCATAGTCAGTACTGAAGGCAATGTCTTCCTTATTGTAGATGATGTTTACAAAGATCTCCTGGCTGCCATAACCCTTTGAACTTTCTTCCTTACCTAGAATGATCTTATAAAGCCCGGGATGATAGCCATCTTTCATGGTAAATTTAAAATTACCACCGACATCTGCTGATGCAGAATCAAGCAGGTTGTTCTGGTCGCCTTCATAATCCAAAAGATAAACCAGGTTTTTGGGAAGGTCTTTTACAGTTACTTTTATTGAGTGAGTTTGAGCGAAAGCATTCATCCCAATGATCATCATCAGGAAAAGAAAAAGTTGTTTTGGTTGTTTCATGTTTGAACAAAAAATGGTGTTATTTTTTAGAGTGTTAGACACTATTTAATTCATGACGATCTTCACTACCTTATTATAATTATTGCATTGGATATGGCAAAGATAAATTCCGGGTGCAACTTTGGTCCCTGCATCAGTTTTCCCATTCCAGATTAATTTTTGTTGTCCTGTTTGTAAAGTTCCGTTGAATAAAGTTAGTATGGTTTTCCCGCTAATATCCTTAATGTTTACAGTGATGTTATCTCCTTCAGAAGGGAAATTAATTTGAACATTGCCATTGGAAGGATTTGGATTCACAATAACCATTTCGTTATTTTCATTCTCAGAAATGTCAGCGGTCAGAACATTGATGTAATATTGTTTTGTCTTTGTCAGAACTTGTGAGCTGACCTGTGATGTGAGGCTGACAGTATAAAGTCCGGGTGTAGTGTAGGTGTATGTCGGATCCTGATTATTATCGTCAATTGTTCCGTTATTGTCAAAATCCCATTGCCAGGAAACCGGATTATAAACCGATAGATCGGTAAAATGAACTGTAAGCGGAGTAGTTCCCGTTGTAACATCAGCAGTAAAATTAACTGCATCTGCAGGTGAGGCTACAGCAGTAAATTGTAAGGTATCCGACCAGTCGCTCCATCTTACATTTTGATCACGATAGCGCATACGCCAGATATAAGTTTGTCCTGCTGTCAACAATCCTGAACCTACGGAGTAACGTTTCAGGTCAATGCCATTATTCAGGTTGATGGGAATAAAATTCGGGGAACCGGAATCGCCGTAATAATTTTCTGAATCGCGAACCACATCAATAACAGGACTGGTAAAATTACCGCCTGCAATATCCAATTGAAATTCTGAACTCATCAAAGTATCAACACCTGAAAATGGAGATGCCATTAAAGTCGGAGTAACTGAAGCAACAGAATCCGGCCATAAAGCCGTTGGTTTATCAGGTGCCGGCTGATTAAGATAACGATGCCATCTGTCTATCTGTTCAAGATTACGGGGTTTGTCAGTATTGCCGAGACTGTAAGTGTATGCATTTACTTTTTTTGTTGAAATATCCACATCCACAAGAAGGAAATTGTAAATATCAAAAGCTTTTTGAACTTCGGGATAGTCAGTCTGGTTGGTGTACATTCCCCATCTGTCAAGCGCTCCGCCGGCACCGCCTGAAATTACTTCTCTGAAATCCCAGTTAAAAGCGTGTGTGGAACGAACTGTTCCTCTCTCATAACAATGCGAATGACCATGTGTGGTCATAACCATTTTGGGGTAAGCAGCTTCAACAGGATACAGGCTTGTTTCAACAAAAGAACTGTTTCCATCAGGCCATATTTCACTGTGTTTTGGCTCATGGTTGTATGTAAAAACAATATCAATATTCTGGTCCGCATTTGAAGTGTTAAGTTGTGTTTGAAGCCAGTTTGTTTGCACGACAGTATTGTAAAGTCCATTGGTGTTCATAGCAATAAACTGGCAGTCGCCGAGATTAAAAGTGTAGTATGCTTCATTAAAACCTGTCAGGTCTTCGTATTTCATGAATTTGTAATAGTAAGCATTTTCTGCTTCATGATTTCCGATGGTAACCATAAAAGGAATGTATGGAGATAGTCCGGCATAAGCATTGAAATATTCATTCATGTAGCGGCCAATAACAGAACCATCCTGAACAATATCTCCTGTGTGCAGGGCCAGACTGATTGAATCTGTCCAGTCCGCGCCATATAATTGATGCAACAAATAAACAATGGTATCGCCAATTTCGGCACTGATGTTTTTATCGTTTGCCTGGTTGTCACCAAGTTTGATAAAGCGAATATGTCCGTTTTGATTTCCCGCAAGGGGAGGAGTATGAAAATGAAACATTGCTGAGGTATCCGTACCGCTGATGCAATGATAGTAATAACGTGTGTCGGGCTGCAATCCTGATAGTTTAACAGTATGCCAGCGGTTGGAACTGATGTCTTCGTATGTTCCGGCGGCACTTGCTCCCAGCGAAGGAGTAGCGCCAAACTCTACAATGGTGGATGAACTTTCATAAGAATTCCAGCTAACATACATTGAACTTGGAGTTGGTGTTTGAAGATAAGGGCAAATATTGGATGCATGAAAACCTCCCAGGCCGCTAACTAGTGAAGCAGTCAATGAGGTGTTGAATATTGCAACCTGTGCAACATTGATCAGGTTATCTTCACCGTTATCATCAGCAAAAAACAATAATGTCGGATCGAGTGAATAAGTTCCGTCAACAGTTTGGCTGGTACCATCAAGTACAAGTTTTCCGTCAACATAATAACGAAGACTACTTCCGTTATCAACAGTAATGACAACCCTGTACCATTGCTTTGCTCTTGCAGAAAAACCTGAATAGCCGGTCGCACTAATTCCAATCTGACTGTTTGTGTTGAAAAACATATCTCCATCGTTGCTGTTGCTTTGATTCGTTTGGAAAAAACAATGATATTCCGTAGGATCTTCAATCATCACATCGAACATGATGGAATATTCATTCACTAACGAACCCCCGCCATTTGCAGGTATTCCGTGTGTGCATGTGTAATAACTACCGGCATCTATTGCAACTGCACCATCTCCGGCAACAGGTCCGGGAACCACAGTATGTGTTCCTGTCAGAACAAGATCATTACCCACAGTTGCGTGTAGCAGATCAGATGTGTTGTCAAATGTCCAGCGACCTGAAAGACTTGCAGGCCATATTTGCGAATGAACCTGTGCAGCACATAAAATAAAAGTGATGAAGATGTACAATTTTCTCATGACGAAAAGGTTTATTATAAAGCAAAAGTAATTAAAAATAGATTGAGAAATGAAAATGGAAAAGATAATTTGGTAAAGGAGAAATAAGAAAATTCAGGGTACGGGAAATCGCAATAGTTTGAATTCAATATTGACCTTTTTTAAGAAAAATGCATTATTTTTCTTTACGGTATCTCAATAAATCCTAATTTTGAAGCCGGAAAATAATAATCAATAAAAATATGAAAAAGGACGAAAAAGTTTTTGAAATAATTAATCTTGAATTGCAGCGTCAGATGCACGGCATTGAACTGATAGCATCTGAGAACTTCGTAAGTGAACAGGTTTTGCTGGCCATGGGTTCATGCATGACCAACAAATATGCTGAAGGCTATCCCGGCAAGCGTTATTACGGAGGTTGCCAATATGTGGATATGACCGAACAGGTTGCTATTGACAGGCTCAAAGAGTTGTTTGGAGCAGAGTATGCAAACGTTCAACCGCATTCAGGAGCACAGGCCAACATGGCTGTCTTCCTTGCCTGCCTTAAACCGGGCGATACATTCATGGGGCTTAATCTAGCGCATGGCGGACACCTGTCTCATGGCTCGCCGGTCAATTCATCGGGTCTTCTTTATAATGCAATTTCCTATGGCGTGGAAGAGGAAACAGGCATGGTTAATTATGACAAGATGGAAGAGCTTGCACTGAAAGAAAAACCGAAATTATTATTGGCTGGTGCATCTGCATACTCACGCGACTGGGATTTCAAACGCATGAGAGAAATAGCCGATAAAATCGGAGCTATTTTGATGGCCGACATTGCTCATCCTGCCGGACTGATCGCCAAAGGAAAACTGAATAACCCGGTTCCTTATTGTCATATCATCACTTCAACAACACACAAAACACTGCGCGGACCAAGAGGTGGTATAATCATCATCGGAAAAGATTTTGAAAATCCATGGGGATACACAACACCAAAAGGCGAGATCAAAATGATGTCAACATTGATTGACTCTGCTGTTTTCCCGGGCATACAGGGCGGACCACTAGAGCATGTCATTGCTTCAAAAGCTGTGGCTTTCGGTGAAGCGCTTACTGACGATTATGACAGGTATATCGTGCAGTTGATGAAGAATGCAAAGGTGATGTCGAAATGCTTTGTTGACAAGGGTTACAAAGTGATCAGTGGCGGTACAGATAACCATCTTATGCTGATTGACCTTCGCACCAAGTTCCCTAACATTACCGGAAAAGTTGTTGAGAACACACTGGTGAAAGCTGACATCACTGTAAACAAAAACATGGTTCCTTTCGACAGTCGTTCGCCTTTTCAGACATCGGGTTTGAGAGTTGGAACACCGGCAATCACAACACGTGGTTTGACCGAAGTTCACATGCCGATCATTGTTGATATGATTGACGAAGTGATCAGTAATATTGATAACGAAAAAGTACACGAAGGTGTGAAGTCAAGAGTTCATGATCTGATGAAAGAATTCCCGCTATTCGCTTATTAAAGAAAATAGAAATTAGAAAATAGAAATTGAAAACAGAATGGCAGACAAGTTAAGTATGGAACACAATGCGATTAAAAATGTAACTGATTTAAAAGTTTATTTGCTTACTAATAGGCTTACGAAGGAAGTTTTTCATTTAACAAAAAAAATTCCAGGAGAAGATTACTCTCTTATTTATAAGTTAAGGAGATCATCCCTTTCTGTGACAAAAAGTATAAAAGATGGATTTGCCAAAAGAAAGTATGAGAATGTGTTTATCCGACACCTTGTTGAATCAATAGTCTATTCTGAAGAGATGAGAGGGTGGCTGGAATTTTCCAGAGACTGTAATTATATTACCATGGAAGAATTTAATAGTTTTGATAGCAGGTATAGAGAAGTAGAAGCAATGCTTAATTCTTTAATAAATGAATTGCGCACTTCCTAGCGTTTTTCTGATTTCTGATTTCTAATTTCTAACTACTTTATAAATCCCAAACCCTTTATTCACCAATGAAAACTCTTTACATCGTCCGACATGCCAAAGCCTCGTGGGATTATCCTAATTTGCCGGATATTGACAGACCAATTATTGACAAAGGCGTTTACAACACCAAAGTTATCGTTGCTGAACTCAACAAGAAGAACATCTCTGTTGAACTTATGGTCAGCAGTCATGCAAAACGTGCACAGGAAACTGCAAGGATCATTGCTACCGGCATCAATTATCCTGTTGAAAAAATTGAAGTCAGTAAACTCATTTATCAATGTTATAGCGAGGACATTTTTAATATTATTTTTGCTGTTAAAGACACCATTGACACATTGCTGATCGTTGGTCATAATCCTACACTGACGCAGTTTGCAAATTATTTCCTCAGTGATAAAATTGACCTCCTTCCGACTTCGGGAGTAATTTCCATAAGCTTTGAAACCGGCAACTGGAACGAGATTACGTCTGCTGCGAA
The DNA here is from genome assembly GCA_903889915.1 of uncultured Bacteroidota bacterium. Lineage (GTDB taxonomy): Bacteria > Bacteroidota > Bacteroidia > Bacteroidales > CG2-30-32-10 > CAISZK01. The sequence continues at coordinate 4,132 of CAISZK010000133.1, read as the reverse complement.
GAAAATTAATTTCACTCTTTTCCCCAAGCTGATGAAATAAAATCCAAGTCTCAAATTATAAATTCCAAATTCCAAATTCCAAATTTCAAATTCAAAGAAAGGAAAATTCCAAGAAAGAAAATTTCAAGTTACAATCCCCAAATTTCAAATTCAAAGAAAAGAAAAAAGAAAAAAATGGAAAGAAAAAATGATCTTTGTGAAAGATTGCTGAATTTTGCTGTTGATGCGATCTTGTATTTGCGGACAATAAAAAATACTTTGGAAACGATGGATATAAAACGTCAGCTTGTTAAAGCCGCAACATCAGCAGGAGCAAATTATGAAGAATCGCAGGGTTCTCCTACAAGACCTGACGTCAAGACTAAAATTGGAATTTCATTGAAGGAAATGCGGGAATCAAATTTTTTTCTTCGTGTATTTCATCGGTTAAAATCCGGTGATATGACAATGTGTACACAATTAGTGAAGGAATCTACAGAGCTAAAATCAATTCTTGCTTCAATATTAAATAAACTATGAAAAGCTGCAGTTCAATTTTAGGGCCTTGGAATTTGAAACTTGGAATTTGGAATTTGGGTCTTAATTTTTTAGTCAAATAATAATGCTCAAAACCAACGCTCAACCCGAGTTCATCAACCGCGAAATAAGCTGGCTGAAGTTTAATCAGCGTGTGCTTCAGGAAGCGGCCGATCCTACAACTCCGCTTATTGAGAGGTTGAAATTTCTTGGGATATTCTCCAACAACCAGGATGAGTTTTTCAGGGTGCGCGTGGCTACATTGTCAAGGATGTCTGATTTCAATGAAAAGCAGGTTGCCTCCACGATGAACGATCCTGTAAAGGTTTTGAAGGAAATCAATGAAATAATATTTGACCAGCAAAAGCAGTTCATCGAAATTTACTGGGACATTCTCTCATTGCTTGAGCAAAAAAATATTTTCATTCTTAACGAAACCCAGTTGGATGAAAAACAGGGCGCCTATATCAACGAGTATTTTCACGAGCAGGTTCGACCCAACCTGTTCCCCATCATGATCAGCCATTTTGAGCATAGCACAGCGCTGAAGGATAAATCCATTTACCTTGCTGTTTGTCTCAGGAAAAAAGATAAGAAGACAGCAGAAAACTATGCATTGATAAAAGTCCCGGTTGATTCGGTTTCGCGCTTTCTCATTCTTCCCAAAACCGACGACCGCACGTGCATCATACTGCTCGACGACATCATCCGCTATTGCCTGAAAGACATTTTCAGGATCTTTGGCTACGATACTTTTGAAGCCTACACCATCAAGTTCACACGAGATGCCGAACTCGACATTGACAACGACGTTTCGAAAAGCTTCATGCAACTTATTTCTGAAAGCCTGAAACAACGCAGTATTGGCCGCCCTGTAAGGTTTATTTTCGACAGGACCATTCCAGCACCGTTGCTGAAGATACTGATAAAAAAATTCAAGATCACCCACAAGGATGACCTGATCGGTGGCGGCCGTTATCATAATTTCAAAGATTTTATCAACTTCCCCAATGTGGGCAGCCCTGACCTTGAGTATCCGGTGAAGCCCGCCCTGCATCACAAAGACCTGCCTCATTCGCGTTCATTGTTCAGCTCGATAAAAGAAAAGGACATTATGCTTCATTTTCCATACCAGAGTTTCGACTACATGATAGACCTGCTGAGGGAAGCATCCATTGACCCCAAAGTAAAGTCAATCAAAATGACGCTTTACAGGCTTGCAAAAAATTCGAACATCATCAATGCGCTGGTGAATGCCGCAAGGAACGGGAAAGAAGTGACCGTTTACCTTGAGTTGCAGGCCCGCTTTGATGAACGCGCAAACATTGAATGGTCGCAGAAGTTGCTTGAAGAGGGCGCAAAGATCATTCACGGGCAGACAGGTCGTAAAGTGCATGCAAAGCTGCTGCTCATCAAGCGCAGGGAGGGCAAAAAGGATGTGAGCTATTCAAACATCGGCACCGGAAATTTCAACGAGGAAAGCGCCAGGATATTTGCCGACGACAGCCTCTTCACTTGCAATCCCGACATTGCTTCGGATGTTGAAAAAGTGTTCAGTCTGTTCGTCAATAATTATGAGCCGATGTCTTTCAAATCGCTCATCGTTTCGCCTTTCTACATGCGGCAGCATTTCACACGCATGCTCGAAACCGAGATCAGCAATGCACGCGCGGGTAAAAAAGCATGGGTTATTCTCAAACTCAACAGCCTGGTTGACGAAAATATTGCAAGGAAACTTTACGAGGCAAGTGAGGCCGGGGTGAACATCAAGATCATCGTGCGTGGCTCATGCATCCTCAAGGCGGGCAAAGGTTCTTTCAGCGATAAAATTGAAGCCATCAGCATCGTTGATAAATTTCTCGAACATTCAAGGGTTTTGATATTCTACAATGGCGGCGATGAAAAATATTTTATTTCGTCAGCCGACTGGATGACCAGGAATTTTGATCACCGTGTTGAAGTGGCCTGTCCCATTTTCGATAAGTCAATTCAGAAGGAAATAAAGGACATGATCAAAATACAATTAAAAGATAATGTCAAAGCCCGTTGTTTGAATTACAATAAATACAATCAATACAAATCCCATCAGGGGAAAAAAGAGATCCGTTCGCAATACGAGATCTATGAATATTTGAAAAGAAAATTGGAAATTGGAAATTAGAAATTAGATATTGCACAACTCTGAAAACTGGCCGATACACAAAACATGCTAAACACATCCAACATCTAACATCCAACAACAAACAACAAACAACTAACAACAAACCACAAACCACAAACCCTCCTCCCCATGCTTTTCGCCTCCATTGATATTGGCTCCAACGCTGTCAGACTTTTTTTTGCAAACGTTTTCGAACTCAAAGGCAATCCTATTGCCGAGAAGGCATCACTCATCAGGATCCCGCTGCGGCTGGGGCTTGACGTGTTTGAGTCGGGTTGCATTTCGCAGAAAAAAATTGACAGTCTAATCAAAACCATGCATGCTTTCAGGATGCTGATGGAAGTTTATAAACCCCTTGATTATGTTGCCGTGGCCACCTCGGCCATGCGCGAAGCCAGCAACAACAGCATGATCATCGAACAAATAATAAAAGAAACCGGCATAAACGTCCGCATCATTGATGGTATCGAAGAGGCCGAAATTCTTTGCGCCACCGACAACCTCGACACCGGCAAAAAGTTTTCGCTCACCATGTACACGGATGTTGGCGGCGGCAGCACCGAGATATCCGTATTGAAAAACCATGTGCTGTTGGATTCCGCTTCTTTCAAGCTGGGCACCATTCGCATCATGAACGACAAAGTACACGAAGAAGAATGGCTGAGGCTGGGCGAATGGCTGCACAAGTATAAGCCGGACTTTGGAAGGATATACCTTGTGGGTTCGGGCGGAAACATCAACAAACTGTCGAAGCTCTACAGCACACAGCCCGACAATTCCATCAGCCTGCCCAATCTCAAATCCGGTTTTAAAAAGCTGAGCAAAATGACGCTGCAGCAGCGCATAGAGGAGATGGGCATGCGTCCCGACCGTGCAGATGTGATAATCCCTGCAGCCGAAATTTTTATGAGCATCATGAAAACCACCCAGTCGAGTTATATTTTTGTTCCCCGCATCGGCCTTTCGGATGGGCTGATATATACTGTTTACAAGAAGTACAAGGCAAATTTGGCGCCTGTGAACTAACTGAGATAAGTAGGTTTGGCAGGTGTACTTGTAGTTTTCAAGTTTCACAAAGATCAGTGAGATCAAAGCGTAAGCTTGTCTTACGAAATTTTTCCATACCCTGACGTGTTAAATCAATGCGTGATAACATTACAATAATATTCCAAAATTTCTATCCCGGACCTGAAAATGCAATTATTTTTCAGGAATTTTTCAAAATGGATTGTTGCAACCACGCGGGTTAGCTCCCTTTTTTTTGGACTTTACCCGGACTTTATGCCCTGATGGGTACTAAAAGTGCCATTTGAAAAATTTTTCTATATTACCTTTGCCTCGCCTTTTCGGGCAAAAAAACATACCCGTGACGGCGAATATCAAAAAATAATTCAACAAATTACTAATTTCTAAAAATTAATTTTATGAAAAAAACACCAGGAATTTTTACCTTGT
>CAISZK010000132.1 GCA_903889915.1 uncultured Bacteroidota bacterium | reverse complement strand
GGGTTATGAATCTTTACTTGAATGGTATGTGAAAAAGGCTCCACATCTTAATGAACCGCTGTTTACGCGACCCGTACGATCAGTGGTGTGAGAGGCGCACTCCGTCCGGCAATACCGGGCGGAGCCGTCTACTCGATTTTTTAAATTTCTCCTTATTAATTCCACATTTCTTTTTTAATATCTCCGTTAATTCCCAATACAATTAATTTGATTGGAACTTTCCGGGTTGCTTTTTCAACAGCTTGTTGTGCTATCCTTAGCAGACCGCCGCAGCAGGGCACTTCCATAATGGCTACCGTCAGTGTATTTATTTTTGACTGGTCAACCATTGCCGTTATTTTTTCAATGTAGATCTCCATATCAGAGTCTAACTTCGGACAACCTATTGCTATCGCTTTTCCTTTCATTATTTCTGGATGAAAGCTTCCCATTGCAAAGGCAGTGCAGTCAGCCGCTATCAGCACATCGGCATTGTGAAAATAGGAAGCCTGCGGATTAATCAGGTGCATCTGAATAGGCCATTGCCGTAGTTGTGAAAAAACCTTTGCACTGTTTTCTGTTTCTTCTTTAACTTCATTGCGGAGATCAAGTTCCTGCGAACCGGGGCAACCACAAGGTGATTTCTTTTCCATAGTATTTGTGTTATTTTGATTAATAATTATGTTTTTCTCTTTAAGATATTCAACAGCCTGCCCGTAATAAAGCATTTCACCATGATCTTTCAAATGATGCAAATGTGCTTTGATGGTGTTTTCTCCTTGCGGAACTATCATTGCCATTACTGTTCGTTCATCGTAGGGTTCAGCTTCTCTTTCTTCAATGGTAATAGCATCCTCAGGACAATGCCCAAGACAGGCTCCCAGTCCATCGCAGAACAGGTCGCTGATCAGTCGTGCTTTTCCATCAATTATCTGCAATGCGCCTTCCTGGCAGTTGGGGATACAAAGACCACAGCCATTGCATAGGTCTTCATCAATTTTTACAATTTTTCTTTTCATTTTATTTAGTCATTTGTCAATAGTCAATAGTCAATAGTCAATAGTCAATAGTCAATAGTCAATAGTCAATAGTCAATTGTCAATAGTCAATAGTCAATTGTCATTAGTCATTGGGTCATTTATTTCATTATTGTTCTAACCTCTGATCAAGGCACAAAATCATGTATCGTTTTGCTTTCTAAATATTCTCTGAATTCATTGAGAAATCTATCAGTGATCCCACTAAATATACATGTTTTAAAAGGGCAATCACCATCGTGAATTGTGCAATGTTCAGGTTCGAGTTTGCCTTCCATCAGTTCGTAAATCTCAAGAAGAGTAATGTCTTCACTGTCCTTACTTAAAACAAAGCCACCTTTAGGGCCTCTTTCGGATTCGATATATTTGTTTTTGGACAAGCGCTGCAGAACTTTTGCAAGGTGTGTCCTCGAAAAATTGGTAGCCTCAGCTATCCCACTTACATTAATTTGCTCCTTCGATTTTGCGATGATAACAAGGCTATGTATCGCTAAGGACGCGGCTTCAGAGATGGAAAACATTTTATTCATTTTCTTAAAAGGTATTTCGGAACTTCAATTCGCAAATGTACATCTTTATTTAATTTCCGCTTTGTTAACATTTGTTATTTTTTCTGTTCATTACCTGTAACAATAAAATTATCAAACTTATTGACCGTTTATTTTTTTTGAAAATATCCCCTGAAATAGAAAAGCAAATCTATAGTGAAAGAAACAGCACTGAATTAATTTCTGGTTAAAGAGCAATTAGGAAATGGTGAAGAAAAAGAATAGAAAATAAATGAGAGATGATAGAAGATAGAAAATTGAACGGAGGCTGGCAGAACATTGATAGAAGTGGAGTAAATTTTATTAAGTTCAATTCAGTTTACTTGTTTTATTGAAAATATTTTTTTCGTGAATGCGGAATTTTTTATAATTTTCGCCCGCCAAATCCAAATAAAAATGAAAACAACAATTAGACTCCCTCATTTCTTCATCAGTATTGTGATGATTTGTTTTGTCAGTTTCTCCCTTGTTGCACAAACAGTGAACAAATACAACCAGGACGGGAAAGTGTATTTTAAATTTAAAGACAATGTTTCGATTTCACTTACTTCAAAAAACGGTATAGTTGATTGGACAAAAAGTGAACTGGTAAGCGGTCTTGCAGAGAAATTTGCCGTGACAGGTCTGAAACAACCATTCGGTAAAGCAAAAGATCTTAAACTTAAACGAACATACATGCTTGAATTTTCTGACTTTACTGATGTTGACAAAGTGATCGCAGCCCTAAAGAATGATGCAGATGTTGAATATGCAGAACCTGTTCCTTTATTTTATATTGACTACACTCCAAATGACCCTTATTATAATTTTACGGGCAGTGGATTATTTACAGTGAATGCCAACTGGCATCTTGATAAAATTACTGCTGATTCTGCCTGGGATATTACCAAAGGTTCGCCCAATATTAAAGTTGCTGTGCTTGATAATGCCATCTGGACTGAGCATCCCGACCTTGTCAATAAGATCGCTGCAAAGATTGACCTTGCAGATAATGATTCCATCACTACTCCTGCATCATCAACGGATGTCAATTACTCACATGGCACACATACCTGTGGATTGGTGGCTGCTGAAAGTGATAATAATATTGGTGTGGCATCCATTGGATATAATGTAAGGCTTATGGCTGTAAAGATTGGTCGCGATTCGGATGGCGCTCTTATCGCAGGGTATGAAGGCATCGTTTGGGCGGCTGACAATGGAGCCAATGTTATTTCCATGTCATGGGGAAGCGCTACCGGCGGTATTACCGGACAGAATATTGTAAATTATGCCTATAATAAAGGAATCGTAATCGTTGCTGCTGCCGGTAATGACGGGACAACAGCAATTCTTTATCCCGCCGCCTATGACAATGTGATTGCGGTAGCTTCAACAGATGAAAGCGATGCGAAGTCATCATTTTCGCAATACGGTCCTGCTATAGATGTGTGTGCTCCCGGTGGAAGTGCAACAGATGGTTTTGGCCTTTTTTCAGTTTTAAGCACTACCTACAGTACAGCAAGCGCTCTCGGTGCCGGTCTTTTTGGTGTCACCGGAAATTATGATGCGATGGCAGGAACATCCATGGCTTGCCCTATCACAGCAGGGTTGTGTGCCCTTATGCTTTCGGTGGATTCAAATCTTACACCATCCAAATGTGAGCAATATTTGAAAGCTACCTGTGATAATATTGATGCGCAAAACTCAGCATACATAGGTCAGATAGGAGCGGGGAGGATCAATGCGTTTCATGCTGTGAAGATGGTTCAGGATTCAATAAAACCGCTGGTTGCAAATTTTACTTCCAGCACCACAGTTTTATCTGTTAACGGGTCAACGAATTTTCATGATCTTTCGGTAGGTAATCCTGTCTCGTGGTCATGGTCATTTCCGGGAGCTACGCCGGCATTATCAACTTTACAGAATCCGACAGGCATCACTTATCCTGTTGCCGGAAGTTATACCGTCGTTCTTACGGTTACAGATACGGCCGGTCATACCAGTACTGAAACAAAAACCAACCTTATTCTCGTGGAAGCTTCAGCCAATAGCGCATGGATAGTGCAGGCTTCAGCATTTGCAGCTCAATACAGGGGCATCATGGGAATTTGTATTGTTGATCCTACAACTGTTTGGGCAAGCGCATTCGATGGCTCGGGTTCCGGCGCCACTTTACAGGAATACACAAAAACCGTTGATGGAGGAAACACATGGGTTGCTGATACAATCAAAGGAGTTACAGGCTTTGGCATTGGCAATATCTCTGCACTGAGCAGTCAGCAGGCATGGGTCACTTTGTATAATTCAAGTACTACAGGAGGTGGAAAAATTATGGTTACCAGCGATGGTGGCACAACATGGACACAACAGACAACCGCCACTTTCAGCGGTACCAGCGCATTTCCTGATGTAGTCTATTTCTATGACATGAATAATGGCGTCTGCGTTGGTGATCCCAATGGCGGCTATTTTGAAATATACACAACCACCGATGGAGGCACAACCTGGGTAAGGGTAGCACAAGCTGACATTCCTGCAAATCAATCAAGCGAAATGGGATGGACGGGCGTATATGATGCAAAAGGCGATACCATTTGGTTTGGTACCAACCAGGGCAGGATCTATAAATCCATTGACAAAGGTTATCACTGGACAGTCACCAGTGCAGGAACCTCTGATTGCAGCAGAATATCCATGGCAAATGATACCGATGGTGTGATGGAATACATTGCAGTTGACCAGTCGTCAGGAAATATTACAAACTTCAAATTAAGAAGGACAACTGATGGTGGCACTACATGGGCTGACGTTACTCCGACAAGCGGCACATTGTTTGAAAACGATATCTCTGCTGTTCCGGGAAGGCCCGGGTTCTATGTGTCAATTGGAGGAAATGCCGCAGCCGGTTTACATGGATCATCTTACAGTCTCGACTATGGCAACACATGGATCACACTTGACACCGTTCAATATACAACTGTGAAATTTATCAGTCCCACTACCGGTTGGGCAGGTGGGTTTAATCTGAACTCCACGCAGGAAGGGATCTATAAATGGGCAAACCCCGCATTGGGAGTGAGTGAAAATGATCTGCAGGCTGGCATGAGCATTTATCCTGTTCCTTCAACGGGCAATGTAACAATTGAATTTTCTTCTGATACCAAAGACAATATTGACATTAAGGTTTATGATGTTACCGGGCAGGTGATATTTAATAAAACAGACAGAAAAGCAACTCCTGTTTACAAAGCAGATATTGACCTTTCAGCAATGCCGGTGGGCGTTTATATGGCTGTGGTGAAAGCAGGGGAGAGGGTTTTTTCGAAGAAGATCGTTGTGGAGTAAATAGTCAGTAGTAAATAGTCAGTAGTCAATTGTCAATAGTAAATAGAAGAGAGAAAATAGAAAATAGAAAAGTGAGGGGGCATGAGAGCCGATGACTATTTGAACTTGTGCATGAGTTAACAATCCCTGAGGGAAAATGGAGGATAGAGGTTAGAAAATAGAAAAGTGAGGGGCGTGAGTGCCGATGAGTGTGAGAGAACTGAAAGATGAGCTGACAATCCCGGAGGGAAAATTGAAGATAGAAAATAGAGGATAGAAAATAGAAAGGTTAGAAGGCGTGAGAGCCGGTGACTATTTGAACTTGTGCATGAGCTGACAATCCCGGAGGGATTGAATGTTTATAGTAAAGTTCAGGCAGAGGGCGATGCGACTACGAAGTAGTCGTATGTATTGCAATGATTCATTTGTTAGGTTTGCCCGGGGTTTTCTTTTCTATTTTGAATGTTTTAAAATTGCTTTAAGAATTTAAGAATTCTGCATTTTCATGGTATGTTTGCAAAGCAGTTGTTTTAATTTTCTAACTCTCCTTCAGGAATAGTCCATTTTCCATTAATTTTTTGGATCATTATTAAATTCAAGTCTTCACTATTATTGACTTTTAAATTTACCAATGCTCTCTCGGGACTGTAAAATTTAATGGAATTGAACACGATATAATTTTTGATGTTTTTGTTTTTTACTTCCTCCTTTGTCAAGAAGTCTGCTTTCACTCCAAATTTATTAATGCTTATTCCATAGCTGCCATTAATAAATTGATAGTTTTGAATGATAAGTTTAAATTGAGAAGTATCATAGTATTTTTGCAGATCTTTATAATCAATCACTGCCTGTATAACATTTTCAATGTCCGATTTAACTTGGCTATTGTCAGAATATGACAAAGGTGAATCTTCATAGTTTCTACCAGAACAACCATTTATGGACCAAGATGAATCACTATTTACAACTAAACTATAGTTGCAAAATTTTCGATGTGTGAATAAGCCAAAAATGATAGAGTCGCCCCTAACAGAGTATTTGCTACGATAAAAAAACAAGCTGTCTTTAGGTGACATTATTGTTTCATTATTTGAATAAAGTACAAGCATAGTATCGTAATAAATTCTGTATTTCCCTTGTTCCCACTTTGTTTTTCCAAGATTGAAATTCGAGGTTTGAAAGTAAACACTGTCGTTGACAAATTTATAAACAGGGCAAAACCCATCGTCAATACATCCAAAAGAAAAAGATCCTGACAAGTGTCTGGGTTGACAACTTGCATCAAATGCAACAAAGGCGAATAATATTGCAAAAAAGGTTTTCATTTTTTTAATGGAGATTAACTGGATTAAAAATTATTATCATTACGTTTTTTGAAATTTAAATCTATCGTTTTTTAACACAATCCTATTTTAAAGGTTTACGTCATTTACAACCAGCTACTTTTTACCATATCTTTTTTAATCGCTGTGAACAAATAACATTTCAAAAATTAATCACACCAACATTTCAATTTATTTTTTTGATGAATGCAACTTTAATTTCCTGACAAAATATTTCACCCTGTTTGCTTTCAATTTTTCGAACAGAAAAATATTTCTCACCTGCGAATCCTTCATGATAAAACTAATTCCTTGTTGCAGGTAAACGTATTCAGTGTTCTGATGTTTGTCAGCTTTTGTGTAAAAATTATTACCCAGTTTCTTTAGAAATCTTGTCGAATCACCATATAGATAAATTGTGTCAAGGACGTTGATGTGCTTTGTAATTAAAGTGTCGAAAATATAACTTGAGACATTGAGATAAACCACTGAATTATTCTTTGCATACACTTTCCAGATCGCATAATCATTGACATTTTCAAAGGTGTAAGCGCTGTCGAATTTTACGAGAAAAGGGAATTCTTCTTTGGGGTTATACCCGCTATGCTTCCATTTCTTTTTCTCTTCTTTCACAGATATGACCGAGGCGGGCTTCCCTAATATTTTCAATATTTTATCAATCGTCATACCCAGTTGAATTTCCTTAAAGCCTAAACCGGGAGTGATAGCATGTTGAGAATGTCCTTTGTAATTTACAAGGATTGTAAAAAGGATAATTATCAGGGTGAACCTTTTCATTGGTTTCAATTTGTGATTTGAAGTGAAAATTTCCGACTGTCTATTCTTCCTTAATAAACCTTCCAATCGCAACCCCATTCACTGATTTTGCCTTGATCAAATATACCCCGCCAGACAAATTTGTCAGGTCAATAGGTGTTACTTTTTCAACATTGCTGAAAGTTTTGATGATCTGTCCTTCGATGTTGATAATTTCTATTTCAGATTTCTGAAATGTTTCAACCATTATCTCATTCGTTGCAGGATTCGGATAAATTTTCAGGAGTGAATAGCAGTTTGGAATTTCATGAATGTTTGTACTCACAACATCTGTCAGCATATAGATCCAAACGGGTTTGTAAACCGGAACGCCATTATTGAGGCCAACCGCATTATCAACCACAACACAGCCGTGGGCATTGGTGGTGGCAAGTGATGAAGTAAGAATGTGAGAATTGTTGTAAGGCGATGCGGAAGTGTCCACATTGACCACAGGACCATAAACGCCCATGCCAAACAAATTGTAGCACGCAATCTGTTCTATAGGAGTGTTGCCCGTGGAGTCAGAGCTATGTGAAAACCCATAATAAACAGATGATGGCGTAGCATTGTTGCTGCCATACCATGCAGCCTGCCTGTTATAATAACGGTTGAAGTCTTTTGGTGAGGCAAAATATACCACCCTGTTCACATGGTAATATTTGGCAATAATTCCTGCATGACCTCCACCCTGCGAATGTCCTGAAATAACTATTTTATCCCAAAGAATATTGTTATTCACATCCAGATACTGCGCCCAGTTTTCTCCCGGATAGTGTTGCTTTAAATAGCGCAGTATTTTTTCCAATCTGTTGATGATGCAGTTTGTGGTGTCCACGGTTACCAGGGTTGACCTGTCAATTCCATCAATGATCTCACGCCTCGTATTATCGAAGCAGGTAGTGTCGCTGTTGGCATCGCACAGGGAACCTATGGATGGGGAGTTGGGATACATCAATCCGATAACATGATAACCAAGGTTGGCTGCTGTTGAATCAATGCGCTTATAAGCTAGTGGCATTCCCCCTGTGCCCGGTAGAAATACGAACAACAGATTTCTTGGAGTTACGCTTAGGTTCACCGCACAAACATGATATTCAAAAGTGCTCGCATCGGTATATTGAGTAATTGCAGCATCTGTTGTTGAAGGCAGTACGAGGTGGACTGTCATTTGCCCTTTTACTGTTAAAGAGCAGGCAGCAATGAAGATCATGATTGATTTTTTGAGCATACTTTTCATTTAAGTTGAAATTTTGTTATCTTAATTTTAAAAAAATTATTTAGTTGAAACAGAGTCAAATTTTCCATAACAGAAATATCAGATCGTTGACAAGGATAAGCCGTTTTTCTGAATCATCACATTGTCTGTTACTATAATTTAAGTTTAAAAGTCGTGAGAAAATTTGTTTGCAATTCTATCAGTGCTCAGATTCACTTTATAATGTTTATTGATTATGATAGTATTGTTGCTAAATTATGTCTTGGTTTTAAAATCCGGGAATATTGATTCTTATTATTCTATTTAAAATGCTTATGCAAAATTATTGAAATTTATTTTAAAGCAATAAAAAATGAAATGATTTTCTGGCTATAGAATCCTTTAATTCACTTATAACTGAAAGCTCAAAAAGAAAATCAAATTCCTGTTGCAACCGAATTGTATTGATAATATGGGCGCTCATTGTTTCTGGGATATTCAAAATGAATTAAAATCTAATCATTCGCGAAAGATTTGAACCATTCGCGACAGACTTGAACCATTCGCGAAAGATTTGAATTCGTCACGAAAGATTTGAATCCATCGCGAAAGACTAGATCTATTCGCGAAAAACCTAAATCATTCGCGAAAGACTTGAATTGCTATGGCAAGATTTTGTTTTTTATTTCCTTCTTTTATAAAGCTCACAAGCGATAATTTAGATTAGTTGTAGTCAGTGCCCGACCTGGAGTCGGACCCGGACTAATGCTAAACCTCCGCAAAAAAAAATACCGGATCAATTGACCCGGCATTTTTTTGCCAAACCTGTCAGCGTTTTTCAACCCGGCAGTGTTTAACTCAGCTTTATTATTTGGTTTTTTTTATTTTTTTCCGTAGCAGCCAATAGCGTGGATCAATAACCTGCGTTTGCTGGCTCCATAGACCGGGGGTGACCTTGAAGCCATCCACGGTTTTCAACCTGCGCTCATACACATAGTAAACAGGATTGAAAAGAATGTCGGTCACCGCAACCGTATAGGTTTTATCAGCGCCTTCCTTATTTTCCGCAACAACTTTCACCTCGAAGTTATTATGTTCGAGCAGTTCTTTCAGGTAAGCAAGCCGTTCGGTCGAAACACCTTTTTCAACCAAAGAGCAATTAACTCCATCAATTTCGATAATGTTATGTTTAGCTTTATTCAGAGACATGGGGAAAAGTTTAAAATGTTTGTGGTTTGTTGTTAGTTGTTGGTTGTTGGTTGTTGGTTGTTGGTTGTTGGTTGTTGGTTGTTGGTTGTTGGTTGTTGGTTGTTGGATGCGCTTCGTTCAGGTTACTAATATCAAATTTCAAATTTCCAATATCCAACATCTGACATCCAATATCTATCTTCTGTTATACTCCAAAAGCATACACCCTGATATACTCAAACACAAAGCTGAATAACCCGGTGAAAACGATACCTGCAAAGCAGATGATCAGTCCCAGTCGTGTGTATCCGTCGCTTTTGAAATACTGTATCGGAGTTTCGCTTTTATTAATAAACATTGCTTTTACAACAAGCAAATAATAGTACAATGAAATGATGGTGTTCAGAACGCCTATCAGCACAAGCATGTAAAAACCTCCTTTGGCTGCTGCCGTAAAAAGGAAGAATTTGCCGAAGAAACCGGCCACCGGCGGAATTCCTGCAAGTGAAAACAGTGCGATCATCATCAACAGACTTAGCTTTGGGTTGGTCAGGTAAAGACCATCGTAATCATCCCTGTTCTCTTTGCCGGTTCTGTTGGCGATAGCCGAAACAACACCGAAAGCGCCGAGATTGGAGAAGATGTAAATGAGCATAAAGTAAACCACCGAAGTCATCCCGAGTTCATTTCCGCCTATCATACCAAGAAAGATAAAACCGGCCTGTGATATGGATGAGAAAGCAAGGAATCTTTTCAGGTTTTTCTGACGCATGGCAAAAAGGTTACCGATCGTCATTGTGAGCACCGAGGTAATGTAGAGCACATCCTGCCACATAGCGGTCATTGCGCGGAACACAGTGAAGAGCATGATCACAAAAATAAACACTGCTGCACCTTTTGAGATCACAGATAAATAAGAAGTGACACTGATAGGGGCGCCTTCGTACACGTCGGCTGTCCACAGGTGGAAAGGAACGATAGAGATCTTGAAAGCCATTCCTGAAAAGAAGAAAATGAAAGCAAGGGTTTGAAGGTTGCTGCTGTGCAATGATTTTGCAACTTCACTGAAATAAATGGAGCCTGTTGTCCCGTAGAGCATTGAAATACCATAGAGCATGATGCCTGATGACAATGCCGACGACAATATTAATTTAATACCGGCTTCAGCAGATTTGGTTTTTGTACGCTCGTAAGCGGCAAGCGATGCAATTGGAATGGTAGCAAGCTCAAGACCTATGTAGAACATCAGGAAATCGCCCGACGAGATCATGAAATCCATCCCGATAAGTGTTGACAGCATCAGAAGGAAAAACTCGCTCACTTTGATCTTATTTTCCTCATTGCCCAGCCATGTGTATGACTGAATAAAGATAATGAGGACGCCGATATTCAGAACGTTTTTCATGATCAATATCATTCCGTTGGTTTGGAACATTCCACCGAAAAGAGAACCTTCTCCGAGCGGCAGAAAGCCTACAACAGTAGCAATAAAGAAAAGAATAATGGCGAAAGGCCTTATTTTGCGGCTATTGTCACCCTTAATGCATAATTCAGCGATAAGGATAATGAGTGTTATCAGCGTTAGTACCAACTCATGTCGCATTAAAAGATATTGTTCTAAACCCATTTTAGTTTGATGTTAGATGTTTGATATTAGATGTTTGATGTTTTCTTGTTACAGTTAATGACTATTGACTATTGACTATTGACTATTGACCAATGACTAGTTAGAATGCATTTGATAATTGAGTCATAATAGGTCCAAGGCTGTCGCCGATCATATTTGATAACCATAGAGGTGCAAGACCTATGCCTGCAATTGCCAGTACCAAAGTGACCGTTGATGTTTTTTCGTACCATTTTGCATCAGTCAGATGAAGATGATGTTCATTGTTTATCGGACCAAAAAGCAATATTCCCACTACTCTTAAAATGTAAACTGCCGTTATCACAATGGATGCGCAAGCTGTGATGGTGCATATCCTGTGGAAAATATCGGGATGCTGGAATGAACCAACAAAGATGGTCATTTCAGCAACAAATCCGCTTAATCCGGGCAAACCCAATGATGCAAGTCCGGCGATCACATAGACCACTGCCAGGAATGGGATCACTTTCATCAATCCTCCCATTTCATTGATCAGTCGGGTGTGTGTTCTGCCATAGATCATGCCTATCAGAGCAAAGAAAAGTGCTGTCATAAGTCCGTGAGAGATCATTTGAATGATGGCGCCGTCCATGGTTGTTTTGTTCATCATCAGCAGTGCGAATAAAACCAAACCGCAGTGACTGACGGATGAATAAGCGTTGATGTATTTAAGATCTTTCTGGGCTATTGCGCCAAAAGCGCCATAAACAACGCTGATGGTTGTAAGAATAAGGAATATCCAGCCCATTTCGTGTGCAGCCTGTGGCATCAGGAACATTGCAACCCTGAAACAACCATAACCTCCAAGTTTCATCAACACACCGGCATGGAGCATAGAAACTGCTGTAGGTGCTGAAGCATGACCGTCAGGCGACCATGTGTGCAGTGGGAACATGGCGCCAAGAACACCAAAACCAACAAACGTCAGCGGGAAGAACAAATGCTGCGCCGACATTGGTATTACTATTTTCGAAATTGAAAGTATGTTGAAAGTAAGTTGAGTTCCTCCCGGGTTTGAATTGAAATAAATTCCAAGCAAACCTACAAGCAGAAGGGCAGAGCCACCCATCAACATCAGGGTTAGTTTCATTGCCGAATATTCTTTCGGACCGCTGCCCCAGAGACCAATCAGAAGATACATCGGTATCACAGCGACCTCGTAAAACAAGAACATGGTGAAAAGGTCGAGACAGATAAAGAATCCGAATACACCGGAAGCAAGAAGTATTAATGAAATAAAAAATTCTTTCGTTAGGAATTGAACATCCCATGAAGCGAAAATACCTGCAAATACTACAATTGCCGTAAGCATGATCATTGCCACCGCTATCCCATCCACACCTACAGTGTAAGTAATATTAAGGCTAGGAAACCACATCGAACTGTCGTAAAACACCATTTCTTGAGTGTTCCCGGTATTGCGTTCATGGAGGTACATAAATACAAGCACAACGGCCATGATCAATTGTATTCCCATTCCAATAGCGGCAACCAGTCGCGCTTGTTTAAACCCTTTGGTCAACATAAGGGAAAACATGGTGATTAAAGGAATAATAACAAAAAGGCTAAGTATGTTCATTTGTAATTAGTGATTTGTGATTAGTGATTTGTGAATTTACTTTTGCTTTATTATTTAACGAATGCGTATAAAATTACCAATGCAAGTCCTACCAGACCTGACACAAAAACATAAGCATATTGCTGTAACTGTCCTGACTGAAATCCCCTGATCTGGAACGAGACATAATTGGTAACAGCCGAAATACCGTTCATTGTGCCGTCAACTATATGCCTGTCGAACCATGCAACCGGACGGGAAATAAATCTGAAAATGATCTTTTTGGTAACAAATAAATAGAGTTCGTCAAAATAGAATTTATGAAATGCCCACTTGTAGAAGAAGCTGAAGCCTGTTGAAATCCTGTCAGGCAAGGTGGTTTCTTTCTTGTACATGACAAATGCTATTAGAATTCCAAACAATCCAACAACTACAGAAGGAATAGCAATACCCATTTCCATTACTGATTCAAATGGTTTGGAGTCAGATGTTACAAACTGGCTGAATGGAATATAACCGGCAAAGATCGAACAAACGGCAAGGAACATCAGAGGGATGGTCATTGTTAAAGGGCTTTCGTGCGGAGTATGATGATAGTGCGGTTCTTTGTTCCAGAATACCCTGAAATAAAGCCGGAACATATAGAAAGCAGTCAGGCCGGCAACAAACAACTGTACGAAGAATATTAATTTGTTGTTGTGAAAAGCTGCTGTCAAAATTTCGTCCTTGCTGAAGAAAGCAGATAATAAAGGAATACCTGCAATGGTAAGACATGCAATTAAGAAAGTGATGTGGGTGATGGGTAAATATTTTCTCAATCCGCCCATCTCCGTCATTTCATTTGTATGAACTGCATGGATGATAGCACCTGCGCCAAGGAATAATAAGGCTTTGAACATTGCGTGTGTGAACAAATGGAACATGGATGCCATGAATCCCAAGCCTTCTTCACCACCGTAATGTGAAACTCCCAAACCGACCATCATGTAGCCAATCTGCGACATTGTTGAATATGCGAGTACACGTTTAATGTCATACTGAGTACACGCTATCACGGCCGCAAACAATGATGAAAAGCAGCCGACATAACCAACAACCTCGAGACCCTGCGGAGCAGATATTGCATAAACAGGGAACAATCTTGCTACAAGATAAACCCCGGCAACAACCATGGTAGCAGCATGGATAAGAGCTGAAACAGGGGTGGGGCCTTCCATTGCGTCGGGCAACCAAATGTGCAGTGGGAACATTGCCGATTTTCCTGCACCTCCCATGAAAACAAAGATCAGCGACCATGTCATTACAGACAAACCAAGGAATGAAGCGCCGGCGCCACATGCAATAGCAGGTCCGTGAATATCGGTCAAAGAGATAAAATCAAAGGTTTTTGTATTGAAAGATAAGAGAAGGATACCGATCAGGAAGCCAAGATCCGCAAAACGGGTAACAATGAAGGCTTTTTTGGATGCTGATACCGCCGATGGTTTTTGATAATAATATCCAATTAATAAATAGGATGAAACGCCCACAAGCTCCCAGAAGATATACATTTGGAAAATGTTGGTGGCTATGACAAGGCCGAGCATGGAGAAGGTAAATAACGAAAGGAATGCAAAAAACCTTGCAAAGCCTTGTTCATCCTTCATGTATCCGTTGCTGTAAATATGTACCATGAATGAAACGGTTGTAATAACAACAAGCATCATCACGGATATTGGATCGAGCAAAATACCCATGTCTATGTGCAATGTTTCTGTCATTTGCAACCACACGGAATTATAAGCCAGCATAGGTTTAAACACTCCTCCAACATTGCCATAAACGAAGAAATACTGGTAAGCTGTGATAAGTGAAAGTATCCATGCTATTCCCAATCCTGTTGTGCCGAGAATACCTGAAAGTTTTTTAAACTTATGCCCCTGCAACCCCAGCAGTAAAAACATCGCCAGAGGAATCAGTACAATAAATAAGGTATAATTAAAATTACTCATGATCTTATTTAGTTCGTAAATTATTAATCTATTTTAGTTCAAAATGTAAAAGCAAATTTGCTGCTACTATAATTTTACTGTTTTCTTTCTAAATTATTACTTAATTCAATAGACGCTCAATATTTTCTATTTTCTATCATCTATCATCAATTTTCTATTTTACTAGTACTTCATTTCGTCCGCGTCTTCAACATTAATAGAATTAAAGTTTCTATAAATGTTAATGATAATTGCAATTGCAACGGCGGCTTCTGCAGCCGCAACCGCTATAATAAACAATGTGAAGAAATGTCCCTGTAATTTGTCAGGATAAAGGTATTTGTTGAAAGCAACAAAATTGATATTGACAGAATTCAGGATCAATTCAACAGACATTAAAATTGTAATGAGGTTTCTGCGTGTAAGGAAACCATAGATACCAATGAAGAACATGATAGTTCCCAGTATCAAAAAATAAGTTAAAGGAGTTCCTTCGGTCATATCTTTATTTTTTAATTTTTTTAGCAATAACAATTGAAGCGATCATAGCTGCCAATAACAATATTGAGATCACTTCAAAAGGTAAAATATATCCATCGTATTTGTAACTCAGAAGAGCTTTACCTATCACAGTCATATCAAGATCTGCTGCAATAGCATTACCGGCTTTGAAATTATAATCAAGGAGGGTGATGATGCAAAGTACAGCCCCGATTATCGCTGCGAGTGCTGAGAAAATACTTTTCTGTGGCTTGATTGGTTCAAACTTCTCGCTGATGTGACTTGTAAGAAGAATTGAAAAGATGATCAGCACCACAATACCTCCGGCATATAAAGTCAACTGCACTGCAGCAAGAAATTGATAGTTCAGCATGAAATACAACCCTGAGGTTGCAATAAGAACAAACAATAAAAACACTGCTGCTCTGAGGATTTTTCTACTGGTTACAGCAAGTATTGAAAAAATTACAATGACTGCTCCAAATAGGTAGAACATAAATTGATTTCCGCTCATTATTCTACTCCTTTCATTAATGATGAACCTGGTTTATTTAACACTTTAACTAGTTTTGTCCTGTCGAAAACAGCATGTTCAAACTCCTGTGAGAATTCGAGGGCTTTTGAAGGACATGTTTTTACGCACAATGCACAGAAAGAGCACATGCCAAGGCGATAGATGTGTTTCTCTATAGCCCTTTTCTTTTTCCCATCCTCACCAACTTTCGATACTGAAATGATCTCAATAGTTCCATTGGGACAATTGATTTCGCAAATTCCACAACCTGTGCATTTATGCTGGTTGTTTGCATCGTGAGGCATGACAACTTCACCTTTGAAACGATCAAACATGACCAGTTGCTTTTTAGATCTTTTCCCATGTCCATGACGGTTCTCGGGATATTGCTGCGTAACGATCGCTCGTGGAGAAAAGAAATACTTTCCTGTAACACTCATCCCTATTAATAGGGAGCGTAGTCCACGGTAAATTCCGGATATGTATTCAATTATACTTTTCATAATTTAAAAATGCCAACCCATTAAAACAACTAATGCCATTAAGATAATATTGATCAGGTTAATTGGTAATAAGTATTTCCATTCCAGTGTAAGCAATTGGTCAATACGCAAACGCGGGAATGTCCATTTAAACAACATTATTATCCATATTATAACAAAGGTCTTTCCTATGTACCATACGAAAGGAGGTATGTAATCCATCACATTGTTGAATCCACTAACCCAGTCTCCAAAGATGTGGCCAAGGTGGAATGGCATCCAGCCACCCCAGAAAATTGTTGCAGCAATGGAAGCAACAATGAACATGTTCATGAATTCAGAAAGATAGAACAATGCGAATTTAATACCTGAATATTCTGTGTGGAAACCGGCAGTCAATTCTGATTCTGCTTCGGCAAAATCGAAAGGACCCCTGTTGGTTTCAGCAGTTCCTGCAATGAGGAAGATAACAAATGCAATGATTGCCGGTAAATGACCAGTGAAAATAAACCAGCCATCTTTTTGCAGATCAACAATACCGTGAACTAGTACCTGATTTGTAACCGGGTCATAAGTATTGGTCAACTGCATGGTTCCGGCTAAAATTACCATTGTTATCATTGATAAACCGACAGACAATTCATAACTGACAATCTGTGCACCACTACGCATAGCGCCGATGAGTGAGAATTTATTGTTACTCGACCATCCTGCCAGCAATATGCCTATCACACCCATGGATGAAACTGCCATCATGTAGAATATCCCAATATTGAAATTGACAGCATGCAGACCTTTTGCAAATGGTATGGCTGCAATGACCATGAAATTAACAATGATCACAATAAAAGGTGCAAGGTTGAAAAGGAATTTGTCAGCCTTTTTGATAGTAACCAACTCCTTAAATAATAATTTGACAAGGTCGGCCACTGTTTGTATAAATCCATAAGGTCCGACACGGTTAGGACCAACCCTGTTTTGTATGAAAGCACAAACTTTTCTTTCAGCATATACAAGGAATAATCCAACAACTGCATAGAATATCAGAATAGCAACACCAATTATAAGCATTTCCCAAATCATCGCCCAGAATGGAGTACAGTAACTGGTAAGCGAAACATCTATCCATTTTGTGAAGGATGTAAAATCATAAATATCGAAGGAGAAACTCATAGTCTTTAATTTGTTTATTTGTTAGTTGTTTGTGGTTGGTTGTTGTGGTTTTGTAACTACTAACCACTAACATTTTTAAACTTTTTTATCTGTCAATATCAGGTATTACAAGGTCCATACTACCACTGATAGCGATCAGGTCGGCTATTTTAAAACCGGAGGCCATCAGGTTCATTGTTGCAAGGTTGCAGAAATTGGGACTGCGGAATTTGATCCTGTAAGGAAATTTGTCACCTTTACTGATAATGTACACGCCCAGTTCGCCTCTTGATGTTTCCACCCTCTGGAAGTATTCTCCTTCGGGGAGTTTTACCACAGGTTTCATTTTGGCTGTGAAATCTCCTGCAGGAATATTGTCAACAAGTTGTTCGAGTATTTTCATTGATTCGCGCATTTCTTCCATTCTGGCCAGATACCTGTGGAAAGTATCGCCTTCAGTGTAGAGAATTTCTTTGAAATCAACTTTATCGTAAGCGCTGTACGGGTAATTTTTTCTAACGTCACATGAGAAACCCGAAGCTCTAGCTGTAGGTCCTGTGACTCCATAACTGATTGCATCTTCCAGAGACAGGTGGCCAATGCCTTTTGTACGTTCCTGCAGGATCACATTTCCTGTAAGGATCTTGTCATATTCAGGCAGTTTTTTACGGAAATATTTTATGAAGTCTTTAATTCTCTGTTGGAAGTTTGGATGAATGTCCCACATCAGACCACCGGGAGTATTGTAGCTAAGCAGCAAACGACCTCCACAGGTTTCTTCAAAAATGTCAAGTATCTTTTCGCGGTCACGCAAGCCATAGAAATAACATGTTTGTCCTCCCATATCCATACCGAATGAACACCACCACAACTGGTGAGAAGCAATACGGTTTAATTCATCGAGGATGGTCCTTACATATTTAACCCTTTCAGGAACCTCAATATCGAGTGCTTTTTCAACACAAAGACAAACTGCTTCATTATTCATGTGAGCAGAAAGGTAGTCCATTCTGTCGGTAAGGTGAATGATTTGCTGGTAGGTCAGTTTTTCGCACATTTTCTCTATACCGCGGTGGATATAGCCGATGTGGGGCTGAAGATTCTTTACCACCTCGCCCCTTAAGTTTACTACAAAGCGCAGTACACCATGTGTGGAAGGGTGTTGAGGTCCGAAATTTATGATATATTCCTGATCGTCAACTTCTACAACACTGGAAATTTCTTCTGTCATAATTTGTTTATAAAGTTCAAAGTTTATAAAGTATAAAAGTCATTGGTCATTTGTCAATTGTCATTGGGCATTATTCGAATTACTGACTATTGACCATTGACTATTATTATTTTTCAATAATGTTGGTACTGTCAACATAATCTTTTCTTAATGGGTAACCCCATGATTCATCAAGGAAGAATCTTCTGAGGTCCGGATGATTTTTAAAAGTAATTCCTAAAAGATCGAAAATTTCTCTTTCGTGATATTCGGCAGCTTTCCAAAGGTCATAAACACTTGCCATTTGTGGGTTGTCCCTGTTGGTTGTTTTTGTCTTTAAAACAATGGAATGTCTGAATTTCACTGATTCCAGGTGATAGACCACACCAAGACTGTCGCCGTAATCAACTCCGGTTTGACAGAAAAGGTAACTAAAATCAGTTTCAGGATCCTCTTTTAGCTTTTTTGCCAGGTTGTGAAGTAATTCAGGAGTAACTGTTACAATAAGGTATTGCTTGTTCTCCTCCACCTCGGCATTCGGAACAAATGAAAGTACCTTTTCTTTTAATTTTTGATTATCCATGAGAATACTGATTATGAATTATAAATATTCCTTTACTGTATCTTTCTTATGTAAGACGGTTTCGGTCTCAATTTTCCTTTGCAGTTGCATCATACCATACATGAGGGCTTCCGGCCTTGGAGGGCAACCGGGAATATAAACATCCACAGGTATCACATGTTCAACTCCTCTTACTACGCAATACGAGTTAAGAAAGAAAGGTCCGCCCGAAATAGCGCAGGCGCCCATAGCAATCACATATTTTGGATCGGCCATCTGATCGTATAAACGTTTCAGAACCGGAGCCATTTTTGTATTGATGGTCCCTGCAACAATAATTAAGTCTGCCTGACGCGGACTGGCTCTGTAAACTTCAAAGCCAAATCTGGCCATGTCGTGACGGGATCCGCCGAAAGCCATCATTTCTATACCGCAGCAACTGGTTGCGAAAGTCAGTGGCCATAATGAGTTTTTACGCCCCCAGTTGATGAGTCCATCAACTGTTGTGAGTATAATATTGCCGCCTTTATGTTTGAATTGTTCTAAGGTATCATTGTCCTTGAACTCATCGTTTTTGAATGCTCTTATTCCCATATCAATGCATGTTTTTTCCAGGCATATAGAAGGCCCAGACCCAGAATTACGAAAAAGATTATTATTTCTACGAATGCTATCATCCCAAGCTCCTTCATCACCACTGCCCAGGGAAACACAAATACTGTTTCAACATCGAATACAAGGAAAAGGATAGCAAATAGATAATACCCTATATTGAATTGAAGCCAGGTGATACCTGTGGTAGGAATACCGCATTCATAAGCTTCAGATTTTTGAGGGTTTTTTGATTTTGGAGGTACAAGGCTTGAAAATATCAGAACCGCACCCACAAATACGGCACCCACAATGAAAAATAAAATTAAGGATTCGCTGCTCATAACCGAGATTTATGATTCGTTAATGTAAAATTAAAGTACTGAAATTGAATAAAATGTTTAAATATTGTAAAATTTTTAACACTGTATTAATTAGTGGCAAAAATAAAAATAAATTGATAACCACAACCATTTAATTACTTAAAAATTTAAATGGCAGACAATGACATAATTAATGTTTAGTATGGATGAGATTTCAATGGTATTAATCATTTCGTTGATGCGAAATATTCCCGAAATATTAAGGTAAAAGGTAAGGTTTTGAAATCTGAATGCTT
>CAISZK010000131.1 GCA_903889915.1 uncultured Bacteroidota bacterium | reverse complement strand
CTGGTGGAAACATCATCGGCGTGTCCCGGTCCACATTCACAAACTTCGCTCCCATCGTAAATCCTTTTTGATCGTAATATATCACTACACAATTTTCATGCTATATGGCCTTTGAAAAAAAAGTCCGACAGGCTGCTAGAGCTTTAACATGTTGGGACTTGAAACTTGCTACTTATTTGAAATATTCAAACACGGTAGTAGGGCCCAAACTAGCTGTTTATCATTGCCCCTCCGGAATAGTAAATTCAGCCTTTACTGCTTATGAAAGCAGGGGATACGTCATGAACCAAGCTGTGGCCGCAGGCACGTTTAACCCCGCAGACTCTCAAATGGGCATGACCAGAAGAGACGGCGAACTTATGGTTCTTCTTGATTTTTGGATAGGGTCTAATTTCACTTTTGTTGAAGGCTATGTTGGCGGTAGCAATAATAATCAGGAATACGTTAGCACTACGACGGCTTCCACGTTAATAGCATACCGCCATAATGGTAAATTCAATTACTGGCGTAAAGATGGTTCAGCGAAAACAACACCAATGGGAAACGGGTACGGAACTCTCCCGCTCTGGTTTTCATACAACACCGGTGCTAATGCCGGCAAATATTGGCAGGATGGTTCTGCAGTCCGTTGAGCATCATAAAGGCTCAATGTGTTGATGCTCCAAATAAGTATTGTACCTTTTGAAATTATCCTTTTAACATCCAGAGTCAAAGGACACGGCAAAGTTTTATGTCACCTGATGTTTGGAGTTATTAAGCATATTTTCAAAAAGTTATTAACAGGGCAACACCAATAGTTTTTAAGTTGGCTCGACGCTTAAAACATCGTGAAATGAGGGCAATTGATAAAAATATGGTGAGAATCTAGCCGGAACGACTGAATATCAACCACAAAATCAACAAAAAAGGAATTATGGAGATGAAAACTAAAGTAAGATCAGCTTTGATGTCCATTGGCATCATGCTTTTTCTTGTCGAATTCAATCAACTATCGGTGGCAATGGAAATTGATATAAATGTTATTGCCGAACCGTCATTGCCGGCAACAAATATGATACAGAATTCAAGCTTTGAAGAACCTGTTGGGAATAGTAACTTTTGGATTGAGGGAGGTTATTATAAGGGGAAAGGAGAAATCACGGTTGTAGCAAATCAGGCACATTCAGGAGGAATGTCAGTTTGTGCGACGGGATTATCAGATGATGCCCAAGGGCAAATGTTGACACAAGAATTTTATGTCCCCACCGATATCCCATTGTTTTTTGATTTCTGGGTTAAGGCAGACCGTGATCTTCCACATGGCGGCACAGTATCTCTACGCTACTTGCCAGATAATAAAGATATCCTTATTGATGGAGTAGACGCGCAGATTTCTTCTGTGGTTAAAATCCCGGGAAAATGGATACAGTTTTCAAATCCGCCCAAAGATATTGTTGCCAATCCTTCTATTCTTTTCTGGCAACCTCGCACAAAAGATATGCCGCGAACATATCAACCCACTGATACAAATGTCATTGTTTTTCCGAGAGATAAATTTGATAATCAGGACAAAGTTAAAGTAAGATTATATATAATTGCTAAAGGCATGGGAGTCTTGTGGTATGATGATATTGTTTTGAAGCCGCTTAAAACTAAGCTTATGTATACTGTAAAGGGTATTGACGTTACGGAGATAAAAATATGCAATAGCCAGAAGAAAATTATAGAGCAAAAAACATTTTTTAATGACTGGCAAGGGGAGTTTTCCGGAACTGCTGTTGTGTTGGCTGATGATTCATATCAAGTTGAAGTAAAAACAAAATCAGGAGCAACTAAGTATGCTGAATATCCGCCGAAGACAAATTAACTGGTTGGCAAAAGTGTCGAAAATGCTTTTTATATGCAATTTTATGGTATTGCTTTGCATAAATGCCGATGAAAATAAATCTCTCAGTAAAGACAAAAATTTGGAGGAACAACGCAAAATTCTTCTGATAGACAATGACAAGATTGTTCTTGGAGAAAGAAAACCCGGCATGACTATTGAAATAGAAGAAGTGAAATTGCCAGTGCCAGTCGCAAAGCTAAATAAGAAATTCCCGATTCCTTCAGCCCAAATTGAGGGTGCCTGTTTCTATAAAAACAGTCGGCCGGCATATTTTATCGGAGCCGAAACTGGATTAAACCAATACCCTTTTCTTTATAAGATGTTAGACCTGGACATTCTTCAATTTACTGGTGGAGATTATCTGAACAGTACCCTTCAGGAAAGGCGTGACGGCAATACCGTGAAATTAAGTTCAGACTTCCTGATCCGTGGAAAAAGGTGTTGTTGGGTTTTCAGCCGCTGGGCGACATTGGCATTAGCATTTCGTAGACCATCTGCAACTCTGTTCCCGGATATGTGAACTTCGCTTCATTTAAATGAACGAGCAT
>CAISZK010000130.1 GCA_903889915.1 uncultured Bacteroidota bacterium | reverse complement strand
GGACACTTTGTAAAACTTGTTTTCTATTTCGAAAATATTGTTTTCTATTTTGAAAAACTTGTTTTTCGCAATGTAAAACAATGTGGAAAAAATGTGAAAATGTATGTAGTCAGGGAGATAGGTGAAAATAGGGAAAATGGAGTGAAGTTTTGGTAGAAGCAAATAAATATGTGAGATATTTTGGGAGAACGCGTAGGGAAACGCGCTCTAACCTGGAGGATATTTTTAGAGAACGCGTTTGGAAACGCGCTCTAACTTCAGGAATGAAGGGTTTGAAATTATAGAAGGGTTTGAAGGGGGTTTGATGAGTTTGTGGTTTGTTGTTTGTGGTTGCTTTGAAGATGGTGCTACTTTGGAAAAGTTTCTTCCACTTTTCCAAAGTTTGTTTTTTGAGAATGAAAAAAGATGTTAGTTATTGGATGTTAGTTGTTGGATGTTGGATGTTAGATATTAGATGTTGGATGTAGGATGTTAGATGTTGGATGTTGATGTTGGATGTTAGATGTTGGATGTTTGACCTTGCCTGAATTTGGTTGACTTTTTTTTACTACTTTTAATTCGATATTTTATAATTGCTTCGCAATAATTTTCAAAAAAAATCGTTACTCCATTGTCCCAAATCCTAAAACCATGAAAAAGTTAATTGCTCTTTGCTGTATTGGCATGATGATGGTCAGTATTGTGTTTGCACAGAAAACAATGAAAGCCATTGTCTATTTTGATCACGACATGTACCGGGTGCAGCCATCCTCCACTGCCAGGCTTGATTCGCTAATGCGAAATCTGAAGAATAAAGAGATCACGGCGGTCAGCATTACCGGCCACACCGACAGCGATGGCAGCAATGGTTATAACGACACTCTTTCACAAAACAGGGCCAAAACCGTTTCTGATTTTTTCACTTCAAAAGGTGTTGATAAAAGCAAAATAAAAATTGATTTTTACGGAGAAACCAAACCCGTTGCCACCAACTCTGACGATGCAGGAAAGCAGAAGAACCGCCGTGTGGAGATACTGATTCAATATAAAGATGTCGCCACTGCAGATTTTTTTTCAGGCATGCAAAAACAAGCCCAGGTTTTCAAAGTTTCAGCTTCGGATGTCATCACCATCGTGGGCAAAGAAGGAACAAAGATCACCATACCGGCCAGTTCATTTGTTACCATGGATGGTAAGAAGGTAAGCGGTCAGGTCAGCATACAGTTGAAGGAATTTTATAAGATATCGGATATGATAGAAGCAAATCTCGTCACAGCTTCCGACAGCGATATTCTTGAAACAAGCGGCATGATCAACATCGAAGCTACCAGCGGTGGTCAGCAGCTTAAACTTGCCGATGGCGCTTTGATGGATATTGTTTTCAAAAACAAAACCACAAACGACAGCATGGCTTTGTTTACAGGGCAGGAAAAAGACAAAAAAATTAACTGGGTGCTGCAACAAAATATGGCATCCGGTCAGCTTTCGGATACAAGTTATTATTCAACGGAAAAATTAATGTCACAGGGCACGGGACAGGATGCTCCGGTAAATGGGGTGTTCAACAAAACAACAGTGATCACAAAAGGTAAACACAAAGGAATGGTGGGCATCAATGGAGGTGTCACCAAAGATACTTACGATACCACTTCAATGAAAAACCAGACAACTTTCGATGCACTTATTATGCGGTCATCAAAATTGGGATGGCTCAATTGCGATCATTTTATGAACAAGCAAAATATTATCGGCCTTTTGGTCAAAATTGATCCTGTTTTGAAACCCACCCTGCGATTGGTATTTAAAGGTTTGAACTCTGTCATTGATGGTAATTACTACAGTGAGGAATATGTCATTTTCAACAGTGTACCTGTTGGGAAAAAGGCTACGGTCATAGGATATGGGACTCTGGATAATGAGACATACTATGGTGCAAAAGATATAGTCATAGCAAGGGATAAGCCCTTAGTTCTCGATCTCACAAAAACAAGCATGACAGCTATTGCAGATGAGTTGGGAAAACTGAATAAATGATAATGTGTATTAGATAAAATCCCGAAGGGATGACAATATTATAGAAATGTGAATGCAGAGAATTCCAAAACCCAGAATGGGTGACATGACAATATCATCCCTTCGGGATTTCAGGGAAGGTTGGCTGAATAATTTACTATCATTGTTGTCTGACTAAATTTTTATATCACCACTACGTGGCTTTATTGTCCTTAACAATGCATTATTACAAAGATATAATCACTACGTGATTAGGGCTTTAAACGGATGTAATAGCCACATAGTGGCGAAATCTTTGTAGAAAGAATTTTATGATGCGTAAAAGAAGCCCCATCGGGGCGACATCTTCTTCGGGATTTCAGGGAAGGTTGGCTGAATAATTTACTATCATTGTTGTCTGACTAAATTTTTATATCACCACTACGTGGCTTTATTGTCCTTAACAATGCATTATTACAAAGATATAATCACTACGTG
>CAISZK010000129.1 GCA_903889915.1 uncultured Bacteroidota bacterium | reverse complement strand
GGTTCCGTTTTATTATGAGGATTTCCAATCCGTCAAAAATTAATCTTGCTGTATCAGCTTTTATCAAACCTCCTCCAATCGGGTATATTTTCAAATTTTCTCCTCATGAATCCCTCAAAAAATAATCTCCCCTTTCCCCACTACTACCAAAAAATATTTCCCTATCTTTGCCCTATCATTTCAATTCAAACATTGTTATTAAAACCAACACTCAATGGAAACAAATGAAAACAACCCACAAGAGCCGGTAACGCTCACACTTACATTTGACGAAGCAAGCCATTCGGCGCTTTTAAGTGTTACAATACTTGAAGGGCTGATGGAAAAATATCCAAAAGAACATCCGGTAAATCTCCCCGAGGGACCGACGCTCGAAGGTTTCCTGAAACTTAAGAAAAAACTTTATGCGCTTGATGAGAATAATCCTGTAGATGTTGACCTTGATTTTTACATGGCGTTTGCCCTGATGCATGCAATTATACAGGCATTTTACCCAATAAAGATGCATTTATGCCCTCCTCCCGAATCAAAGGATTTATTTTTACCTAAAAATATTGAAGAAGCCAGGCAGGTGATGGATGAATACGGCGAAGAGGTTTCAGGTATTTTATGGCAGCTTATACAGAAATTAGGTTATCCTGATTACGGCCTGCAAAATCTCGAAGTAATATTCGATCTTAAACTTGCCTCCCGTCCATTGCAGCTTGATAAAGAAAAGCAAGTTACAACGCTTAGCATTAACGAACATAACCAGCATTTATTTCAATGGACATTTACAATGCTTGATACTATGGAATTTTACCAGGATGAGTATGAGTTTGCCCGCCGCATGTACGCTTGCCAATATATGCATACTGATGATTACAAAGCCATAAGTAAAAGGCTTAAAAATTGCAAAATCGGACATAAACTTCCTTTCACTCTTTACGATATAGTAGCATTGTATTATGCCGTTAGTCTTGGAGGTCGCATGTTTGCAAGCGATGCAGCAGAATTTTATGACGAAGTGGAGAAAAAAGAATTCGGGTCGCTTCCTGAAACAGGCGTCACTCTGAAGGATGTGCGTAATTTCTTTCTTAAATTCAGTGTTGTTTTTTTGAATGATGTTAAAAAGCTAAATACCAACAATCCCGAATTCATGAAGGCTATTGAAGTGGTGGATACCTGGGAGGTGTGAGTAAGGGAGATGTTAGGTGTTAGGTGTTAGATGTTAGATGTTTGATGTACTTCTTTATCAGCTTTTATGAACCTTCACGAGATGGAATTGATTATTCGCAATGTGGAATAGATTATTCACGAAGCGAAATAGATTATCCGTGAAGTGAAATAGTTTATTCAGTAAGTGAAATAGTTTATTCAGTAAGAGAAATAGTTTATTCACGAAGCGAAATAGATTATCCATGAAGTGAAATAGTTTATTCAGTAAGTGGAATACATTATCCATGAAGTGAAATAGTTTATTCAGTAAGTGGAATACATTATCCATGAAGTGAAATAGATTATTCAGTAAGTGAAATAGTTTACTCACGAAGTGGAATACATTACTCACGTCACCGATCAACCATCTCTTACATACTATTTAATATCAGGCTGATGGATCATTTTTTAATCATTTTGAAAGGAGAAAAGAAAGGAAAAGAAGCGAAAGAGGAGGAGTTTTAGAGGAAAGACAGGCAAAATGGTATTTTTCAATAGTGGAGGTAGTTGGTATTTTAACCGGAAGCCTCAACCTACAAATATATTGAAGGTGCTGAAAAAATGCTTATTGGCAGAGCGGAATGAAAACGTTTCAAATCGTAACGGTTTGAAATCGGATGCGGAGGATGAGAAAATGAGAGTGACAGTTGTTGCTGGTAATAATTTAGAATAAATTTTCTATTTATATTACATTCATTCGCTCCACAGGGTCTTAATATGCATTACAACACTCTCATCTGATTATTTTTTAAGCTTTTGTAAGGTAATAAATAGTCAAACTTTCATTAAGAATAAACAATTCTGCTTTACTACTTTTAAAATCGTAAAACACACATATTCTGTTTAAAGCATAAATTATCTATTTCTTCAATATTTTTCAAAAAACACTCCAACATTACTCAAGAGTTCACGCACTGTACTCGAGAGTTCACGACCGATACTCAAAGGTATCGTCACTTTACTCAAAAGTACAGCGAGAATACTCAAAAGTACAGGCACTATACTCAACAGTTTTGTGCTGATAATCAATAGTTCACTCACTGTACTCAAAGGTACTGTGACTGTACTCAAATGTATCCTCACTGAACTCAAGAGTATTGAGGCGATACTCAAAGGTATAGTGCCAATAATCAAAGGTATAGTGACTGAACTCAAAAGTACAGAGGCTGTACTCATAGGATTTTTTTACTGTAAAATCTGGTTTAAAACCCTTTATATGTTCTTAGCCAGAAAAACAAATCCTTCATCAACTTTCATTTTCCTGTAATTTGCGATTATTTCGTTTACACTATCTTTTGAATTTTAGTTTATTACAATGACAATTACATCAATGCAGATGGCAAAATGAGCAGATACGAAGGTAAAACGCAAAGATTCCTTTCGTAAATGCTCTAATTCCAAGGTATTTTGCACAAATTCCTTGCGTAAATGCTATAATTCCTTGCGTAAACGCTCGAATTCTTTTCGTAAACGCACTAATTCCTTTAGTAAATGCTGTAATTCCTTGCGTAAACGCTCGAATTCCTCACGTAAAGGCTCGAATTCTTTTCGTAAACGCGCTAATTCCTTTAGTAAATGCTGTAATTCCTTGCGTAAACGCTCGAATTCCTTTCGTAAACGCAATAATTCCTTTCGTAAACGCGCTAATTCCTCTCGTAAACGTCAAAATTCCTTTTGCAAATACATAAACGCCTCTGGAACACGTTTAATTTCAATTGATAGTGCACATTTTTCGAACGAATTACTTTCATTTACTAAAGATGGCGCGCGTTTTACGAACGCGTGACTTTCGAATATTGATATGATTCCCCGTTGGCGCACGTTTTCCGAACGCGTGACTTACGAAAACCTCTCTATTGACGCACGTTCATTGCCATCAAGTTAAATGAAAGTCGCATAAAGTAAGGCTATAAGCAACCCCGAAAGGGGTTAAATATGAATAGTATTTGTTCCAATTTCTGCAACAACTCTGAAGGAGTTGAATATAGAAAGTGAACAATATTCAACCACGAGTTCATATATGCATCGAGCTAAGGAAAGGAAATTTGGTAGAAAAGTCACGGAGTGACGGCAGTTTGGTAGTAAAGATAAGTAGAGGCAATAAAAGTCACGGAGTGACGACAGTATAAGACAGAATATGTTATAACCAGGAGTAACAAACACTAATGTACAAACTGTCGTACCTACGGCACTTTTATTTCGGAAGCAATCCATTTACTACCAAACTATCGTCCTTACAGGACTTTATTGAAGAAATCCATTCTAGCCTGACGTCCATGCAAAATTTCGGATTCATTACAGAATATTGAAAATAGAAATTTATCTTTGCGAACTTTTATAGCTTTGCAAAATATTAAATGATAACGGAATTTGGTTTTCAAGGCCGCCTTTTAAAAAAATTACGTCTTGAATTACATTCTGAAATCGCATCCATTAAAATTTTAAATTTACACAGAACTCATTGTCAAATCTATTTTTATAACTTTACATTTATGAGAGCTAATCTTACCTTTTTCAAAAGATCACTTATTAGCATCGTTTTCATTCTTAACTTTTCAGCGATTCATGCCCAATGTGATTGGCAGGCAGTGGGACCTGATGATGACATGTTTTTTATGCAGGATGGCAGCACCACTTACCAGCCTTCCATTGCATCTGACAATAACGGCACTCAATACGTTGCCTTTAGTGATGCACAAAATGGAAAGAAAATAAGTGTGAAGCGTTATGTGAAGGATCACTGGACATTTTTAGGTACTCCTGGCTTTTCGCAAGGACCAGCTGATTTGGTAAAAATTGCAACAGATAACCTGAACAGGGTGTATGTCGCCTATAAGGATTCAGTGAATTACTACCGCCTGACAGTACAAATGTTCAATGGATTCAACTGGAGCGTGCTGGGAATAGCGGGAATGGGAAACGATACAATCAGAGATTTTGATATGGTAGTGGATAAATCCACCAATCACCCTCTCGTGTTTTTTACTGATTCTACAGATATTTCAACTGTCAGGGAGTTTAATGGCAGTACCTGGAATATTATAGGGACTTCAAATTTCGGTTCCTCAACAATGTACGAATGCCATATCGCAAGTAATAACGGCACTCCTTATGTTAGTTATTGTTCCAGCACGCCCAATCAGTTAAACATACTAAAATTTAACGGTACTTCGTGGATAGCCGCTGGCACTTTTTCATCATCATTTACTTATGCAGGATGGTCTTCCAGAATCACCTTCGACCATAACAATATTCCATACATAGCATTCTCAGATTACAGCGCTTCCGGGCTTACCAGCGTGATGTATCTGAATGGAAGCACATGGACATATCTTGGAACTCCCGGAATTGTTTCACATTCCACATGGTATAATAACCTGGCTTTTGACCAATCAAATAATGCGTTTTTAGCTTATACCATTTCTACAGGAACCGGCGCTGAGATCTCAAAATATGATGGCACAAACTGGAGTATTGTGTCAACCCACATGCCATCATCGAATGTTTTTATTCCAAACCAATATGCGTACTACAGGGGTATGAGCATGGACCCCGTTACCAATGACCTTTATCTGATCTATACTGAAAACACAGCCTCTCCCCTGTTTGGCTGGAGGGATTTCGGTGTGATGAAATATGATGGAACAACAACTAAAATGACCGGCAGCACAAGTGTTACAGGCGCTGTTACTTCTTCAGGTTCTGCAACAGCCTATTTTGATATTGACAAATTCGGCACTCCTTATGTTGCTTATTCCGATTCACTCAATAATGACAGGGTGAGTGTAAAAAAATATGATGGCACCAACTGGGTTTATGTAGGTACACCCGGTTTCAATACTGGCTATACCGAATGGGCAAAAATTGCTTTCGATACCACAGGAGTTCCTTATGTAGCTTTCAGACAGGACAACGCTGATATTCATGTGATGAAGTTTGACGGGACTTCGTGGGTATCTGTGGGGGCAGCAATTACCAATACTTATGATGTGGCACTTGCTATTAATCCGCTCACCAACCAGCCGCATATTTTTTACTGCGATGTAAACAACAGTTTGCTAGGCAATGTTAGGAAATTTGATGGCAGTTCATGGGTCAGTGAAGGTCCAGCCAATTTCAGCGTTGGCTCGTCTGCCTTTTGCAATATAAAATTTGATCATCTGGGAAATGAGTACGTTGCCTATTCAGACAATGGTATCGGAACACTGGTAGTGGTAAAAAAATTCGTTGGTTCCAATTGGGTAACTGTTGGTTCGGGAACTGTTTCAACTGTTAAAGCATGGAACACTAAACTTGCAATTGATGCCCAAAACCAGCTTTACGTTATTTATTCAGATCAGACAGATATGTACACACAAAGACCGCTTTGCCAGAAATTTAATGGAACGACATGGCAGTTTTTAGGGTCATATTTTACTACAGGTTATGCCAGTGATATAGATATAGCTGTTGACAATAGCGGAAATGTGTTCGTTTACTATAACGAACAATATCTGAATTATTATCCCGGAACGGTTAAAAGGTTTTTCAATAATGCGTGGATACCTGTAGGAAGACAATATATTGCCAATTCAAGTTGCAAGACAAACCAGATTAAAATTAATCCTGTATCTGGCTTGCCATTTATCGGGTCTATCACACAGGCAGGCGTTTCCAATAGCAATCAATCGAGGGGGTTTTATCTTAAATCGCTGCCTTGCAATTTCACTGCCGCATTGATGGGTCAGGTTGTTTATGATGCCAACAGCAATTGTGTGAATGATGCTGGTGAACAAAACCTTTGCTATCAAAGCGTGAAACTAACGCAGGGAATCAATACCAACATTGCTTTTACTGACAATTCGGGGCATTATTATTTCACAAATGCTGCTACGGGAAATTATACAATTGGTTTGGGTAATTTAACGAATGGGTATAATGTTCAGTGCACTTCAAGTCTGCCACACTCCACAAGTATCATTGCTGATTCATTGACAACCGAAGATTTTTCAGTTGCCTGCACACCATCATTTGATATTATTGCAAATTCATTTTCCCCCATAGGCACATGGTGGCCGGGACAAAATGTAAAGATATGGTCGAATGTCAGCATACTGAAAACTGCTTGCAACGGAATAACAACACCGGGAAAAATAAGATTAATATTCCCTCCCTGCCTTACTTACATTGCAGATACTACTTTACCTTTACAACCCGACAGTGTCAGTTATTCTTTAAGCGGAGATACAGTGTGGTATTACATTGCGGATGTGTATAACCCAAGTCCCTATTTGTACAACTCCATTCTCACTTCGGCACATATTTGTAACACTGCAACATCTGCCGATACACTTTGCGTGGAATTAAGTGTCAGCGCCCTGAATGATAACAATACTTCAAACAATACTTACGCCAGGTGCATGCCAATATCTGCTTCTTATGATCCTAACTTTAAAGAAGTAACTCCCAAAGGCAGCGGTAGTGCAGGATACATTCCTTCAACTACAGTCGAAATGCTTTATACAATCCATTTCCAGAACACAGGAAATGCACCTGCAGTAAACATCAGAGTGACCGACACACTTAGTCAGAATCTTGACCCGAATACATTTGAAATTATTTCTTCGAGCCACTATATGCAGAACAATTCGCTTACCAATGGTGTCATAACTTTCAATTTTATGAATATTATGCTGCCCGACAGTTCCGCAGATATGCTGAACAGCATGGGCTTTGTCAGCTATAAAATAAGTCTAAAGCCGGGTCTTGCACCTTTGACAAAGATAAAAAATACAGCCAACATCTACTTTGATTATAATGCACCGGTGAGGACGAACACAACCCTCAACACCATTGATGCTGCAACAGAAGTTAAAAACAACTCTTTTTCATCTGATGAAATTTCCCTGTTCCCTAACCCTTCAAACTCAGAAATTACAGTAAGGGCAACAAAGGACATCAGTTCAATAAGAATATGTGATCTGATAGGCAACGTTGTGTATCATAAACAGGATATGAAAACCACTGAGGTAAAAGTCAATCTGCTAGACCTGAGCAGTGGAATTTATTTTGTGGAACTATACACAGCGGATAGATTAAGCGTTATTAAGCTTGTAAAAAACTAACAAGCGATAAGGGTTTATATTTAATCGGGTTAACGAACAAGTATCACTGTTGGCGCGGGTTCAATGTCATTAAGTTAAGGGTAAAATGCATAAGACAAGGTTATTGATAACCCTGAAAGGGGTTAAATATGAATAGTATTTGTTCCAATTTCAGCAGCAACCCCAAACTTTCGGGGTTGAATAAAGAACTTGACCATATTCAATCCTTTCAGGATTGCCGTGCCCCACGATTATTTTACTATTCATATTAAATCCTTTCAGGATTTCTCCATTTTGGTGCGCACTTCACGAACGCGTGACTTTCGAAAATCAATATGCCCCCCTGTTGGCGCGCGTTTTCCGAACGCGTGACTATCAAAAATTCTGAAGTTGGTGCACGTTTCCCAAATGCGTGACTTTCGAAAATTCTTATTTTCCCATCACTTCAAAAAAATATTTTTTCACTGACACAATAATTCCATAAAAGATACGTTGTAATTACAAATGTGACCTGGTTATTACCAAATCATTCATTGATAAATTTTGAAATAAAAATATTGTTCAACATTTAACTTTAGAATATGAACCTAACCTATGTTTACAGAAAACCGGATTATTATTCCGGCTTGGAAAATGACACCTGTGCATTCTATTGCCAGTTCATGCTTGCCAAAAATTTTTCGAATAGTTCGTTTCTTTCCTTTTTAGCTTCTAAATACCTGTCACATGATAATTGGGATGACAGGTTTCTTACTAACCTGTATTACTGGCTGGTTGATGAGGAATTTCAATTGCGCCCAAGAAAAGAAACTGAAGACGAATTCGCATTAGCCAGGAAGATCCGCAACAGACAGTTGAAAGTTCCTAATGGAGGTGAAGCTCTTTCCGCATGCAATCACAACAGAAACGCTCTTATAGGTCATCTGATTGAGGAAATAAAATTTCAGACAGGAGATTATATTGATGAACAATGGTTGACTCTCTTTGGTATCAAAGAAGCCAAAACAGGGGTTTTTTACATGCCGGAAATACACCCATCGAAGGTTGAAAATGAATTTGCCGTAATGCTAAAGGATAAGATCCTATCAAAGGACGAAATTATTTTGTTCGGCAATGATTTGGACTTCATAGATAGCACCTGCTTTCTTGACAGTTCTGACGAGAAAAATGGGATCTATCAAATATTTTCAATGCCATTGCTAAAACTTTTTTTCAGCAATACGCTTGCAAAACAGAACATGTTGTTTACCCGTACCAATATCCTCAGCATCACAGATTTTTTAACGGACATGATACGTGAGCTTAATGTGTATCTGGCAGAACAAAAATCAACTGAGGAGCGACTTGAATGTATAGAAGAATTTTATGAAGTGCTCCAACCTGTAACAGAAGAAATGCAAAAAAAAATTGACGATCAGTTGTATTTTCAGCAGGCAAAAAACGCTTCGGATGAGCACTGCACAATTGAAATACGTGCCGGAGTGTGTTCAACAGAAATACTTGTTGACTATTTCTGCAATTCGGAGAAAGAAGAGTATTGCCTTACTGAAACTTTGAAACAGGAAATTTTCAGAGAAAAGGATCCTGATAGTGAGGTGGTTTTCCTTTACGCATATTTTACAGAATAAAGTATGAGCCTACTCCGAAAAGTAAAAAAAGAAAAATTACCACAAAAACACTAATTCACTTCACCCCGTGGGATAACTCTGTTTTAAAGATACTCATTAAATCTGAAAGATATCCAACGGGGTAAACCACACAAAACAATAAAAACCAATTAAATAGTTTTCGTGAAATTTTGTATTTTTGTGTTTTCGTGGTAAAAATAGACTTATCGGCGTGGACTCAAGTATGGATATGTAAAACTATTCAATTTTAGCCCGTTGAATAATATCCATCGGGCTAAAACGAGTGTGGTACTGAGTGAAGCTTGCATGTTGAATTTAATTCCATTAAGCAACACAGCAAAACACACTCTTCTGAAATAAAGATGCTCCAGATTACAAATCCAAAGGCATTGATAAAATAATTGGTTCCAGAACAGTATGCCTTTCTTTGGCAATATTCTGCATGATTTTCTGATCTTTCATGATAGCTTCAAGTTTCTTCATATCCGTCACTTCAACTACCATAACCACTGATTTTGGGTCATCAGCATCCTGAAATGTTCTGAAACTAGAAACTGCAGGACCAAATATTTCTTTGCGGTCATTATGGCCTTTGAGCCATGCATCAATATCTCTTACTTTATGTCGAACTACGATCGTGGTTGTCATATTATTAAAAATTAAAATAATCCTACTCTTATGGCTTTTCGGTAACGCCCCCGACAATTGCCCTATCGGGTCAGGCCCGTTTTTTAATGTGGTTGCAAGCCTCCACAATTTTCATGAGTTTCACTAAATCAATAACTAATGACCATTGACTATTGACTATTGACCATTGACCACTGACCATTGACCATTGACCATTGACTATTGACTATTTAAGCAAAGTGACCGTCCCATTGATAACCTGCTCGACCTGCTGATCGGATTTAAAAACTATCACCCAGGGGTAAACACCATCAGGTGCGTGCTTTGCACCGCCTTCCTCATTTCCATCCCACTGAGCAGTTACCTGATTGGTTTGAAAAACCACGCTTCCCCAACGGTCATAGATCACAAAACTATATTCAGTTAATGGAGTATTGTTAAATACAGGGTAAAAATTATCATTTTTGCCATCATTGTTGGGAGTAAATGAATTGGGTATATAAAAATAGCTCTGGTCATAAACCGTGACTTCGTGAGATACAGTATCAGCACATCCATACTGGTTTTCCACCCATAAACTTACATTGTATGTTCCCGCTATGGGGTAAACATAGTGAGGATCACTCTCAGAAGAAGTATCTTTTATTGTGTTTGTATCACCGAAGTTCCAGTTCATTGAAGGCAATGTTACCGGTGATGAAGATGTAAAAGCAATGTCGTAATAACTCATTTTCGTGTGGTTCTCAACCCAGGTAAAGTCAATTTCCGGTTTCGGATAAACGATGATTGGCCGTGGCAAACTAACCGTATTGCTGCAACCACTGCTATCGGTTATTGTCAATGTTACATAAAAAGTTCCCGGAACAGTATAAGTATGTGGTGGTGCATTTCCGGTTGCTGTAGTTCCATCACCAAACTGCCAGTCATTTGAAGTTACAGAAGTCGGCTCAATGCATGAAAATTTTACAGTCAATGGCACACATCCTGAATAGATATCTGCAGATATCGTAGCTGTTGGCAAAGGAAGAACAGCAACGGTGACATCGCTTGATGCCGAACATGCGCCATTTGCCACAGTGACAGTATATACAGTATTTACTGTAGGAGAAACAGAAATAACACTGGATGTGCTTCCGTCTGACCATTGATAAGTTGTTCCGCCCTTGGCATGTAAAGAAACGAAAGAACCAAAACACACTGAAGTATCCGTAAGGCCCGCATTGGTTGGCAAGGGTACCACAGTGATCACTACCTGGGCCGTTGAGAAACATCCCAAAGAATCACTCACTGTGACATTATAGGTTGTAGTTGTCATTGGCATTGCAATTGGATCAGAGATGTTGGGGTTGTTGAGTGTTGAGGCAGGGCTCCAAACGTAACTTGTTCCGCCCGAAGCATTCAGTTGCACCGGATCTTTTTGACAAATGGATTTTGGAGAACTTGCAGTAGCAATAACCTGCTCAACAGTAACAATGACGCTATCCTTCGCACTGCACCCAAAGACAACATCAGTAACTGTCACTGCATAAGTTGATGTTGTTAAAGGATTGACTGAAATTATGGCATTTGTTGAGCCATTGTTCCACAGATAAGTTCCTCCTCCTGTGGCTGTCAAAGTTGTTGTTGATCCCAGACATATTGCCTGGTTTGCTCCAGCATCTGCATTTGGACTTGCATGAACAGTAACAAAATAGGATATTGGCGAAGTATAGCTGCATCCGTTAAAAGCTTCCACCTGCAGTTCATAAGTGGATGCTACGTCAAACTGAATGGTGACCAGTGTATCACCCTGTCCCGAAATGATCGTTGTTCCGGGAGGTACAATCCAATTGTAATAAATTGCACCTGAAATAGAAGGAATATAATAAACAGCAGAACTTCCTTCGCAAACAGATATTGCACCATTTATCGCCTGTAAGGTTGAAAATGAAGGTAAAGTCTCGAATAAAATTCTTGTATTTCCGCCAAGATCAATAGAATTGTAAGCAATAAATCCTTGCCCGGTAAAGTTGATATCCCTGATATGTATATTAAAACCAAGCACTTTTCCGACATTCTTGACAATATAGGCAAGGCTCCCTGTTAATGATGACATGATCAGCATATAAGTAGTGCATGTTCCCTGTAACCACAGATAGCTAAGAATTGTTTGGGTCGAACCACTTTCCAATACATATGTATTCCCGGGTGTAAATGTCAGTATCCCAAAAGTATTGTTATCATTAATAAATCCCTCATTGTAAAATACTGCTTGTCCGAAATTGTTAGCGCCGTTAATTATTCCTTTTCCGTAATACGCAACGTTGTGATAATTTATTATTTGCGTTGTGGTATTTTCAATGACTCCAGTTGAATTGGCTCCTGTAAAAGTCACATCATACAGGGAAACAGGCAATGTGGTGTTCGAAACATAGATACCAGAGGTATAACCATTGTTATTTATGAATTTAAGTACCGATGTTCCACTATTTATTTGGTAATTGGCGCCATAAATATAAAAAGCTTTAGGGCTGCCAGCTGTTATTGTTATTACTGAGGAACCCAAACTAAGTGTACGATTGGAAGATGAAACTGAAAAGAAATACGCTGTTCTGATGCTGTTATTATTGGTGATCAGGTTTCCCTGAAAAAAATACAGCCTGTTCAAACAGGTTAGTGAATCAGATAACGACCAAGTACCCCCAGCACCATTAAAATAAACAGGAAATTGAAAATTTGAACTGCCTGACTTGACAATGTTACCGGGATTTGAAGATTCGAAATAAACGGACACCGGAAAACTTAAAAACAAAGTGGTTTTGACGTTCAGAGAACCGTAAATATGAAGCGATTTTAATGCATTTCCGGATAAAACCGGGTGATATAAAGTCACACTCCAAGTCATATTGTTACAGGATGTTTGCGGGATATCAAAAAAGACAGTGTCATTTCCCGGAAAAGAATGATCATCAAAGATCACATTGTTAGAAGGTTCGGGAATACAACCTGATACATTTGGACTACCTCCACTTGTAAATGACCAGTTTAAAGGGTTGCTCCAGTATTTATCATGCCCTATCCAATAATAATCAATATTGCTGTTGGGCAGTGAAGTGATCGTCCAGCCTGTGCTTGAGAAGATGTTGTCTGAATTACTGGCATTCCATGTTGCTCCTCCGCTGGCATTGACATAGTTAATTATAACATAATTGATATCAATTGTTCCGCTTGCTTTTTTAAATATTGCAGGTGAACCGCTATAGGAAGACTGAATATTAATGACATTTCCACAACTTCCGTTAGCTAAAATAGTGCCGTTAATGAGTTGTGTTCTTGAGCCCTGAAATGTATAAAACATTCCCGGAGAAAGTGACAAAGTGCCATTATACTGATTATTGCCATTTACTGTCGCACTGCATGCAAATGATACGTCGTTGAACAGGAATTGCTTTCCGGTAACATTTAATATGTTGGCATCACTTTTAGGACCAGTAAATTTCACATTATAAAATTGGATATTTGCTGGTGCAAAGTATGATAGTATTCCGGGTGTGCCGATGCTGTCATAATTAAAAAGTAAAGTTGATGTACCTGCATTAAAATTTAAGTTCATAAAATCCACAGTAAACCCATAGGTTCCACTTGATACTGTCAAGAGTGTATTTCCAAGAAACAAAGCTCTGATACTGGTTGTATTGCTGTTGAAAATATTTACATGTACCGGTTTATCATTCGTTATTAAAGTACCGGTTTGAAAATTTAAAGTTGAGTTGCAATTAAAGGCATCAAGCAACGTCCATGAACCTAAGCCAAAGAAGTTAACTGAATTTTTAAATAGGGCACCGGCTGAAGTGATTGTATTCCCGATGGAGCTTGCTTCAAAGTCAACCTGTCCCAAAAAATTATAAGCCAAGCTCGTACTCAGGCTTAATGATCCAAATATCTTTAAGGTTTTATTGGCAATACCATATAGTTTGGCAGGCAGTGCATTATTAGTCCATGTAAAAGAGTTACAATAAGCAGAATTTACATCAATCGTGACCATTTGACCTGCACTTGAAAAGGAATTATTGTCAAAAATAACATTGTTACCAGGTCCGGGCAGGCAACTCATATTTGCAGGGCCTCCGCTCGTGTTTGACCAATGCTGCAAGCTGCTCCAGTTACCATTACCATTTACCCAAAAATAATTTATACCGGAACTCAATGCCGAAGTGATATTCCATCCGTTGGTATTTGAAATGGCCAATGAATTTGAAGCGCTCCAGAAAGCGCCCCCTGAGGCATGTATATCCTGAAGAATAAGGTCATCAACATTAACGGCTCCGTTTGTTTTGCTGAAAGTTGCAAACGATCCGCCGGTTGATGAATAAAAAGATGTGTAGTCGCCACAAGAAGTATTTGGAATCAAAAGATTATTCATGTATTGGGTGCTACCTGATTGAAAAATATAATTACTACCTTCTGTTAAACTAAGAGTGTCACAAAAATTATTCCCTGTTATCCGTCCATTACCGGCAAGAAAAAGTTTATTGAACTTTAGCAGAAAACCTGTATTATTAGAGGAAGAATCTGTTATGCCACCTCCGGTAAATGCTACATTATAAAACGCAATATCAGAAGGGGCAGCCACAGCTTTGAAACCAATGAACGCCGGAGAAGTGGCTGTGAAACTTATTGTTGAAGTTCCGGCAGTGAAGATCAATCCTGTAAAATCAACAACAAATGCGTTGGAACCTCCACCGGTAATATCCACCTGTGATGATCCAAGAATTAACCTTCGGCTGGTTTTTACATTACTATCAAAAGCGCGAAGGGTGACGGACTGATTGTTGGTATTAAAAATTCCAAAATCAAGGTGCAATGTTGCTAAACATGAGAACGGATCAAGAAGCGTCCATTCACCAGCTCCATTAAAATAAACATCGCTTTTTAGCAGTTTCCCACCTGATTTAATTGTATTTCCGGTCAAAGAAGATTCGAAACTGATATTGCCGGTAAATGTCATATTCATAGAAGGATTCATAGAAAGCGAACCGAAAATTTTCAGGCTTGTGGATAAAGGTCCTGCAAAAGTAGGGGAATTAAGTGCAGCCGCCCAGTTCATATTTCGACAGATTGCAAGGTTTGAATTCACTGTTACAGTCTGGCTTGCAATTGTAAATGAATTGGCATCAAAAAACACATCATCATGTGCAGTAGGCGCCTGTCCGTATGTGTTTGCTCCGCCGGAAGTTGTTGCCCAATGCGTCAGGTCTGTCCAATTGCCTGAATTTCCAATCCAGTAATAATTTGCAGAAAAAACATGGAGAGGTATAACCTGAATAATTCATAAAAAATGGAAAAAGCTTTGTTATGTCAAAGATAATCAGTATCTTTGACGTGTCAAAACAAAAAACTTTTTCCATGAGTAAAATTATAAAAAAATCCGAATCGAAAAGTATAAACTCAGATATTTTT
>CAISZK010000128.1 GCA_903889915.1 uncultured Bacteroidota bacterium | reverse complement strand
TGATGTAAATTGAAATTAAAAAATTTAATCTGGATAGTTTCTAAATAAAAAA
The DNA here is from genome assembly GCA_903889915.1 of uncultured Bacteroidota bacterium. Classification (GTDB taxonomy): domain Bacteria; phylum Bacteroidota; class Bacteroidia; order Bacteroidales; family CG2-30-32-10; genus CAISZK01. Next base: position 43,787 of record CAISZK010000128.1, on the reverse strand, counting down.
ATGGATAAAAAAAATGAAAACACGAAACACACCGGAAAATAAAGCATATTATTTCCACTGGTTTCTCCTGTGCTTAAAGAAAGGAATTCAGGTAAACAAGGTGTATAGAGTATAGTGTTTCTCATCATCGTATTTTTCATAAATTTTGGTTCGACAAAATTATATTGTTTAACTGCGCTTTGAATGAAAAAGCCGTGAACATGTTATTAAGTTTTGGTTAACAGATTTTGCTTAATAGTAATTATTCTAAATTAAAAATTGAACAAATTTTTTAAAGTAATACTTTTTCAGATAAAGCTTTTTCGCTGTTCTGTAGTCTGATCAGGTATATGCCATGCACCAGGTCATTGGTATTAATATGAATCTCATTGCTTCCTGAGGAGTTAGCATTCAAAGAATTTGATTGTAAAAGCTGACCATTTAAATTGTATAAGCCATATTTTAAGGCATCTCCTTCTGTGGCCGTGTAAGTCAAAATAATTTCATTGCTTCCCTGTTGATAATAAACTGAACTTATCTCAAAGGGTTTTGTTGTGCCACAGTCCGTTGAAACTACATCACTGTAAGTAAACGCTCCATCAAAGTCGGTTTGTTTCAACCTGTAATAAGTGGTACCGATATAAGGGCGGTCATCAGTTGCAGTATAATTAAGCGTGGTATTGCTATTGCCTGCACCATTCACATTCAGGACATCAGTCCACTCCTGAATATCTTTACTTCTTTCAATTGTAAAATAATCATTGTTCGTTTCACTGGCAGTTGACCATTTAAGATCAACAACATTATTATCGCAGGCAGCCGTAAATGATGTTAGTTTAATTGGTAAAGGATTGTTGCCGCCCGTACTGTTGGCCAAAGTGAATTTTGTATCAAGAGAAGCGTATTTATTAAAAAGGTTGGAACTTATATTTCCTGCAGGTACAGTAGTACCTACACCTCCGAGATCCACCCAAAATCCTCCGTCATCTGTTTTTGCAATACGCAAAGCGGCAGGGTCGGTAACTGCATCCATTGCAAAGTAATACAATTGCAGCGTTGCGGTGGTTACATTATTTGCACCCATATTGCTGATATCCCAATAATCAATGTCTGAAACGTTCTTTAAAGTTGAAGGCAATTGAAATCCAAGTGTCCTGGCGCTGGAATGGTAATATGTTGCTATATATTGAGTCGCTGTAGTATTCTGTTGAGCAATGTTTAGCTTTGCAAGGTGCATCATGTTTCCTGCTCCGACAGGAAAAGATTTATTCACTGCAGACCTGGAATTATACGTTTGTATGATCGAACCTTTCACAAAACTACTGTCCTGAACAGTGGCTGTTAATGCAAGTGCTGCGGTTGGAGACATGATTAAAACATTTGTGGTTGTGGTCAGGATATGTCCGTGATTCAACGTAAGAGTACCATTTATCGTATTCGCATTGTTGAAAGTCAGGGCTGATACAGGATAGGAGCTATTCATTGTTACATTATTAAATGTTGTTGAATTACCCGAAATGGTTTGTGCAACCGAACCGTTAAAGGTAACTGTTCCGCTATTGTGGGTAAAAGTTCCATTGTTGATGTAGTTACCGGCCAGTGAAAGATTGCCTGAAGTTGACACCAGTGTACCTGCACTTATGATCAATCCTTTCAGGGTTGCTGCGCTGCTGCCTAAATTTAATGATCCACTTCCTGACTTTGTCAGATCCTGACTACCGGTTATTCCACCACCAAGTGTAATATTACCGGTTGTGCCTATACTACCTGCGCTCGCCAAAGTTATTGCACCATTATAAGTAACTGCAGTTGCAGCGCTGTTATTCAGTGCACCTTCACCGGCCGTACCTGTTCCATTTATTGTCAAGGGTTCAGCCGTTGCCAAAGAAAATCCGTTAAGATCGAGAGCTCCACCTGAGTTTACCGTTGTTCCTGCCGCAGTAGTTCCCAATGGAGTGTTTGAACCAGCTCCTGCTGCTCCAACTTTTATAGTTCCTGCATTTATGGTTGTTATCCCCGGATACGAATTTAACCCTGACAATACCATTGTGCCTGCACCTGCTTTTGTTAACCCGGAGGCGGCACTGCTGATAATACCACTTATCGTTAAATCTGTTGCAGCAGTTCCATCATTAGCAACATTGAATGTTCTTGTTGCAGAACCCAAATTTACCAGAGCAGAAATGTTTGCACCACTTGTACCCGTAGTCACGCTGTTGACAGTGACATCACCACCTAAAGTCAGAGTCCCCGTGGTGCTTGTTATTGAAGAACCTGTTACTGCTCCGTCTTCAATAACAACACTGGACGGAGCTGTTGTAGCTCCCAAAGTGAAAGATGATAATGCAAGAATTGATGCCGCTTTCACTGTCAATATTCCGCTCAGGTTGGTATTTGTAGATAAGGTTACTGTAAAACCTGGATTGTTAATGGTAATGTTAGCCGGTAAGTTTTGGGTTAACCCGCTGCCTGTACTCTGAGCTGCAGTTCCGTAATAAACATAATTTGCACCCGTGCTATAGTTTCTCGTTGCAGTCTGAATGTTGCCTGAGGATGTGCCTGTAGTTGTTATTCCCTGTATTGAGCCTACTTCCAAAGTTCCTCCAGCAGATACAGTGAAGATCCCACCGGAAGCAGATTCGCCATTTCTGTTATTATTCATAATATTTGCTCCAGTATTAAGTGTTCCACCATTGTCAATAATAAAAGTGTTATTCCCATTTACTGATAAATTTCCACTTAAAGAATAGGAAGCTCCACTGATAATATGGAATACAACATTGCTGACAGTAGGACCTAAGTTAAAATCGAAAAAATTCGTTGTAGTAGCCGTAATGGTTTTCCCTGTGCCTTTTAAATTAATTGTTGTAAGCCCTGTACCATTTGAAAACATGAAATTGCCTCCCGGAGTGAAATTTCCGGTAATATTGTATGTAATTGCTGAAGAATTGTTATTTAAATTAAGACTGGAATTGCCTGATGTTGTAAAATTGCCGGCAACATTCAATGCAGTCTGCAGTCTTAATGTATTTCCAAATACTCCGGTGTTGCCGGTTTCAGAAACCAAAAAATTTCCGGCAACTGTTGACAATCCTATCAGATCTAAACTGGCAGTAGGAACCTTCGCATTCCACGTGAAATTCCCGAATATTTGTCCGGAAAGCCCGGTTGGAGCGGTTGTCAGAGATGCAGATGTGAAGTTGATTAAACAGGTTGAATTTGGGTCCCATATAGCTGTTGGAATTACTCCGCCATCTTCTGCATGTTCATAGGTGCTTCCGCTTTGAAAATTTATTGTTCCTGCATTCGAAATAGTTCCTGAATTAATGACCGTCCCCAAAACAGAGAGATCTGTTCCTGTTCCATTTGCAATTGTGAATGTGATACCACTATTGATTATTATGGTGCCTGTTGTATTAACAACAACCTGGTCAACTGTAACATTGGCTGAAACAGTGATCGTATGAGTGTTTAATATAGTTATTAAACCTGTTGCACTTGTTGGTGTTCCCTGTGCTGGTGTAGGAGTTACCCATGCTGAACCACTCCATCTTACCCAGCTTGTTCTCGCATTCCACAAACCAGTTGCAGCAGATTGATAATCTCCGGTTGACTGTGACATTGTCTTTGTGGTTAAAAATAGAGTTAAAAATAACAATAATATTTTATAATTTTTCATGACCTTAGCTTTAAAAATGTTCATTATTTATAAGTTTTCTAAATAACAAATTGCACAAAAAAAACGAGTTTACCTGAAGATTCCAATTGCATCATTCATAGCATAATTTGCATTTAAGCCATTTAATGCACTAATAATCTGAACTAATTCTACGCCACAAAAATTTCTTATTCTAAATGACGGAATTCCTAATAATAAAGGTGTATAGTGTAACTCGTATTTCAATGTTTATACTTTTTTAATTTTATGGTACAAAAGTAATAAAGCAATTAGGACATGGAATTAAGAAGTCATTAATTTTGGATTAAGATTTGATTATTTTTAACTTTATTAAGACTTTCTCTAAACTGACATTTGCAAATTATTTTATACAAAAGATGTTTGCAAAATTGCTTTAAAGATACTGTTTTTAAACTTTTTACGTCAGCGCTTAATCAGAACTTAATAAGTTATTAATTGCAAATTACTCCTATTTCAAATTTATTTTTGTAATTTTGTTTATAATTTGTCTTCTTTAAGTCTTAAAGTAAATTGAATGAAATCGAAAATAATAATATTACTCGCTTTTATAACTGTTATTCAAATTTGTTATCATAAAGTCTATGGCAGCATGACTATTTTAAACTTCTCTGATAATTGGTGTTTAGGTAAATACCATACGGTTAATTCAGTGGAAAGTTTTCAAAAAACAGAAACTGCCAACAGAGTCATTATCTTTTTGAATAATTATTCAGGAAACAAAACTATTTGCTATCCCCCGGACATTATTAATTGTATCAACAGTGTCCATGATCTGACCGGCAACTATGTCTCAAAAAGCCTTCAACAACGGGAAGGTGAACACAGCATGCTTGTTCAACTGAAAAGTGCGGCCAAAAGGATTTATATTGTTAGACTGTCAGCCCCATCGAATACCATCACTAAGAAAATCATATAGAGTTCAAATAATTAGTAATACCATTAAAAAATTAAAATCATGTCTGAAACTGGTAAAAGAGAATTGAGGCATATAGCAACCAACTTCTCATTAAGAAAAAGGGCGTCCGCTTACAGGATGGATTCGGGTTCAACGACAATCTATGCAATTTACGATCTGTTCAAAAATCATCTGATCAAATGCATCAAGGTCAACGGTCCATATTTATATGTGGTACCCACCAAATATCTTTTAGGATTCAAGTTCTGATCATTGCAGAAAACAATTTGCATTTGACCCAAAATTGCAATTCAAAAACTCTTCAATAATATCGTCCGAAAAACGAGGTGAAAGAGGTCTGTGCTTATCCTTTACAATTACAAAAATCAATACATTCATTGTCATTGATGGTCATTAATGAGTGCGAAGCAAATGACAAGACAGTTCAACTTTGGAATCACAGCATTAACGGATGGAATTTTAGCATTTACGAAAGGAATTTCAACCCTTACAAGAGGAATCTTTGCATTTGCGAAAGGAATTTTTACGTTTTCGCAAGGAAATTTAGCGTTTTCTCCTGTTATCTGATTGTTATTACTCTTTTAAAGATGAAACTAAATTGATAATCAACCACCTTTCTGTGGATAATGAGAATTTTAGAATAGGGAAGATGCTTTTTCAAATGATTTGTTGGATTTAAGTGCCTGTACAAACAGATTTTTACAGATGTTTTACTTAGTCTTCGCAATGTTTCACTAAGTAAAACAAACCTATCTCATACTAAAACAAACGTATCATTAAACTTTACACCTGTTTCACTAAGCAAAACGGACGTATCATTAAGTAGTAGAGGTGTTCTTCTCACGAATACAAATGTTTCTCTTAGTAATACAGATGTACTTCTACCTGAAACAAACCTATCAGTTACGAATACACATGTTTTATCAAAGTGATACAGATGTTTCACTAAGTAATACAGATGTTTCACTAAATAATATAGATGTTTCACTAAGTAAAACATCTCGTAAAATGGGGGGTTGTTTTGTTTAAATTGAATAAATACAGACTATTACGTGTTTTAGCAATATCCATTTTGTTCATTTTCCAATCCAAAAATCATCGTCATCCAAAATAATTTTTAACCACGACATCTTTTGGCGTAGGCATGGTTTTATTTTGCAGAAAAATTAAAATTTCAATTTAAAATTGATAAAATGGAAACGGATAAAAAAACAGGTAAAAATTTTAGCAAAAATAAGATAATTATGCCTGATATTTTTCAGAATAACTTTACTTTCTCTTATCATTGGGGTAAGTTGTTCTTGTATTATTTCGAAGAACTTTATTCTGTTTATGAGGTATTTACAAATGTTCCCATTGAAATGGAAAAATTTATTGAAAGAATTATGCAATGCTATATTGTACCACAAAACAGAGTACTTATAACCTATCATTCCCATAACGATAATAAAAAGCAAATAAAAAATGAAAGTGAAGTAGCAAGAGCCTTCATTATTATTCAACATGGGTTTGCTGTTTGTATTGATAATGATAAAATACTTATCATGTATAGCAATTGGAAATTAAAGGATGAAGTATTGAAAATTGCTGAAATGGCACAAGAATTCAAAAAAAATGAAAAACCTAAAAAGAAATTCTTTATGATAACCAGAGCCGATTCCGGAATTGGATATGCACTCATAACTTTTGATGTTAAGGAACATTTAACCAATATTGAAGATAATTACAACAATGATTTTCCTGTTATTCATAACATCATCTTAGATTCGCTTAACGTAAATAAAAAGAACGGTCTAATTTTGCTTCACGGCAATTATGGTTCTGGCAAAACATATTATATTCGTCATTTGATAAGTACAGTGGAGAAAAGGTTTATCTATTTGCCATTACAATTGATTGGTTTTTTAACAAGTCCTGATTTTCTGCCCTTCATTGCAAAATTTGAAAATTCGGTTTTAATACTTGAAGACTGTGAAGATATTTTAATGCATCGCGAAGATGGCAATTCAAAATCTGAAGCTTTATCGAATTTGCTGAACATCGGAGACGGACTGCTTTCCGATGCCCTTTCCCTAAATATTATATGCTCATTTAATGCCAACCTTAAAAAGATAGATGATGCATTGCTGCGCAAGGGCAGGCTTATTGCCCGCTATGAATTTAAAGAACTTGAAATACCGAAAGCACAAGCCCTGGCTGATAAACTTGAGAAAAACATTTTTGTGGAAAAGCCAATGACTTTAACTGATATTTATAATACCGATAACATGAAGTTTGAAAACAAAAAGACTAATAGGATTGGGTTTGCTTATGTTTAGTAAATTTCAAATCTTTGATTTTAAATTTTATTTACTTTTGCGAAAAAATAATTCTTGAACAAGATTTAAAAATTAAAAAATGGAATACTCAAAAGAATTTAAGGATCTGGTTACATCTTCTGTAAAAAAGAATGTTTATATAGGAATTGGTAACCCAAGCGCATCTATATTATTCGTAGGTAAAGAAGCTAGTAGCAAAGGAAAAAATGGTTATACTGAAGAATGGAAAAGGCATATTGAAAATTCTACTTGCCAAATTCTTGCTTATCCAATATCAGATAAACCCGAATTAAAAAATCCTGGAAATACATGGCGTAAATACCAAAAATTACATGATTATATTTTTAAAGAAAAAGAGGAAAATAAAGATACAAAAAATCGAATTGATTTTCTTGAAAATGTCTTTACAACTGAAATGAGTGAAAAATCTAATCCAAATACAACAGAAGCTCAAAAGAAACCAGATTTTAAAGAAAATTTGAAAAACAGAAGAGAAACTTTTTTTCGATCAGATTTTATAAAGCAATTTCCAGTTGTTGTGTTAGCATGCGGAAATTATATTCGCTATTATGATAATGCCAATCAAATTGAAGATACTTTTGGAGTTGTTTTTCAAGAGGAAAAAGGCAATGTAAAAAATCAAAAATTTTGGACACATTTCAATTCTGATAAACCCAAATTAGTTATTCACACAAGACAATTGAGTGGCTATGTATCTAATAAATTATTAGAAGGAATGGCTTCGGAAATAAAACAATTTCTTGAAGAAAATAATTTATATTAAAGCAAAACAAAGAAAATAAAATATGAAAACAAGTAAAATTTTATTTAAGATTACAAAGGATAAACAACTTAATGATTCCATAATAAAAATAGGAACTATAATTTACATATATTTTGTGTCAATTTTTGTCAGGAGTTTTATATTCTTAAAACTTTGGCAATGGATAATAATTCCGGTATTTCATTTTCAAGCAATTAATTATATCCAATCATTAGGATTAATGTTGATACTTAAATTCTTGTTTTTTAAAATTAAATTACAAAAAAAAATAACGAATGATCTAAATATGGAGGAAACCATGAATGAATTTCTAGAACATTTATTCTCACCTTGGTTAATTTTAGGTGCCTGTTGGATAATATCTTTATTTATTTAATGTCTATTTGCTAATTTAAAAATTTTTAATTTTTAAATTGAAAAATATTTTTCAATGACTTCTTTTTCCAATGTCGTTTTATTCTCATTTTAATAATAAAATATTCTAATGCCCAAAGAAAAATATCTTCTCCGCTACAACCTTATCATAAACCGGCTGGACAAAGGCAAACAGGCAACATTCGAAGAAATAAAAGAGCATATTGAAAATCATGCCGACCTCGGTGATTTGAGCAGTAATTATTCAAAAAGAACATTCAACAGGGATGTTGTGGAAATTGCAAATCTGTTTGGCACTGTCATAGAATATGATTTCAGTAAAAAGACATATTCCATAATTGAACAAGTACAGGACAGCAGAAGAACACGCCTTCTGGAAGCTTTCAACATGTACAATTTTTTACACACTTCCGATAATCTTGCAAAGCAGGTGATCTTCGAAAAACGCAAACCTTTAGGCACGGAGCATTTTCATGGGCTACTTCATGCCATACAAAATCATTTGATCATAAAATTCATCCACACCAAATACTGGGAGGATAATGTTACAGTGCGCACTGTTGAACCTTATGCGTTGAAAGAATCAGGTTACAGATGGTATTTGCTGGCAAAAGATTTGAATGATGGACGGATTAAATCATTTGGTCTGGATAGAATTTCTGATTTGGAGATGACAAAAACCAAATTCACTTTCCCTGTTGACTATGATCCTGACGAAGTGTACAGGAATTATTTTGGAGTTATCAACAATGGAGAAGGCGATCCGGAAGAGGTGATACTATCATTTGATACTTTCAAAGGGAAGTATATTCTTTCTTTCCCACTGCATGAATCGCAGGAAACTTTAGTGAACAATGAAGATGAAATTAAAATAAAACTCACTCTCTACATCACTGAAGATTTTATCAAAGAAATTATTTCTTACGGTGATTCTATTAAGATCATTGCACCGGAAAGCCTGAAAACAGAGGTACGTGGAATGTGGTCCAGGGCATTGAAGAAGAATAAATAATGAAGTCATTGGTCAATAGTCATTCGTCAATTCCCTCGTATTTAAACCGACCTAATGACCAATGACCATTTTTTAACAAAATAATTCCTTTCAAAACCGTAACATTTTTTACGTTTTTACGTTTTATATTATAGTGAGGTCCAGGAAAGAAGATGTGATTTATAACCTTCCTGATCGTGATAGGAATAAAAGGAAGAGATCAGCAAACAATTTTTCCATACTTCACTGAAAAAATAAATTGTAATAACAATTAAAGAATGAAGCATTTAAAAAGTAAAAATTCACCAATTTAAATAATAACGTTATGAAAACAATAGTAAAAAAATCAGCAGGAATCATCCCCGGTATGATATTTTTTCTTGCCATGGTTCCAACAGTGATCGTTCACAAAATAGTCGTTGTGGCAAAGCTGCCACGCAGTGTTGATAATTTGATCATAAAGGTTTATGCTATCCTTAAGGCTATGACCGATAATGCATGGTTTCCGGACGCCTCATCATTACTTGCTGAACTGAAAATGAAAAACGACAAACTTCTGGCAGCACAAAACCTTGCAAAAACCAGAGAACTTGGCAAAGTCAAATTTCGTGATACTGCGAAATATGACGTTCTGAATGTAGTCTCCGAACTTATTGCACATGTTCAAAGTATCTGTATCCATAATCCTGATTTAGCGGTTAGTATTGCCGAAAGTGCATTATTTCATGCAAGAGGACGCGGAGGAATGCCAAAACAAAAATTCAGTGTAAAAAACATAGCCTCCGGTAGAGTTCAATTGAGAGGCTCAGTCACTTATCCCTGTTACGCACATTATTGGATAATGTCGAACAATCCTTTAAATAAAGCAAGTTGGTATATCACGATTATTCCCTCGACAACGAAAGCAAAAACGATTGTAACCGGACTGGTTCCGGGTGAGAGGGTTTATTTCCGTCATCGCTTTTTATCCAATCACGGACTTTCTGATTGGGAGCAAATGATAAGCATAATCGTCACGTGATGATCTTCTGAATAAAAAAGATTGCCGGGAGGGCTTTATCCAAAAACAACTCCATTCTGAAGTGCAACATTCCGGATTGTCGGGATGCGTCATTTCTGATTTTATTTTCCAATAGAGCTTATTCGATGATGTTATTGGATACAGTCATTATCGTTTTCAAAATTTAATAAAACCGTATCTGTTGAAAAACACTCAATCCCTCTTTAACTTTGTACACTGTTCCTGCAAAGTGAATCACTTACTCAAAACATTGTGTCATTCCACAAAATGCATGTGCTGATCGTCAACTGAAATGACAAAATTCCAAACTATTTGTTGTAAGTATGCAATAAAAAACCAAAATTGATCAAGATCTTATTTGCATTATCGAAATGAAATGCCATAATGATCGCTATCTTTTTGTCATTATGCAAGTAAAATCATAAAATGATAGCAATCTCTTTGTCTTTTTATAAGCGAAATGTGAGAATGATAGTAATCTTCCTGGTAATTTGCTTGCGAAATGTAAAAATGATAGCAATCTTTTTATCATTTTGTAAATGAAATGTCAAAATGATTGTAATCTTTTTGTCTTTTTGTTAGCAAAATATCGTAATGATAGTAATCTTTTTGTCTTTTAGAAAGCGAAATGTATGAGTGATAGATATCTTTTTCTGATTATGCTTGCGAAAAAACACAATATTCAGAGTTTTAAGAAAAACAAAAAAGGCTGCCCACAAACCCAGGCAGCCCTTTTATTCACCATGAATGATAGCATCCCTTTTTATTAAAATTGATATGACAGCGGCATAAAAAGCCGTTCATATCAACATAGCATAAAGCAAAATATATAATTTTCAAAAACATTATTGCACCGAAGTACGAACAAAAATACATACTTCGGTGAAATAATATCAGTCACGATGAAATAGCACGGTTTTGCAGAGACAATGAAAGCCTATAATTTAAAACATGGATTAATCCTAACCTACGATAATGAAGAAAACATTAAAAAAAAAGCAGTAAAATAAAGGTCTTGTCTGTATGGAAATGGTTAATGAGTAAAAATTCTGACAGTTGAATTACAAACTCCATTATTAAAAAAGTGGCGGAGCGCAGATCAACTACGACGGAAGACATTTGGAATTAATGTCTTCAATAATTAAAATAATATTTAATAAAAAACTAATAGATGAAATTTAAATAACCTCAAGGTTATTTGCAACAATTATATCAATTTAGTATTGAAAATAAATTTCACCTCAGCATAGTGTTCATTGTGATCGTCAACCAGGTGAATTAATTTGTCAGGCTGCTCTATGCCGTCAACTGTTACCTGCATCTCTTTATCTGCAATTAGCAATTTATCATTTGTTGCAAATTGAAAAACAGTAATCTGGTAGTTTGTTTCCCTGTAACGGTAATACAGTTTAAAAGATTCCCAATTTCCGGGAATACATGGATTGACAGATAACTTGTCTATATCTAAATGGAGCCCCATTAAAGATTCTATAATAAGCCTGTACATCCATGCAGCAGAGCCGGTGTACCAGGTCCATCCACCGCGTCCTGCGTGTGGAATTACAGAATATACATCAGCGGCTACCACATAAGGCTCTACTTTATAAATATTAATCGCTTCGGGTGAATTACCATGATTAATTGGGTTTATCATATTCATCAATTCCCAGACACGCTCTCGATCTCCGATTTTGGCAAATGCCATAATCGCCCAAATAGCAGAATGAGTGTATTGCCCTCCATTCTCTCTAACTCCTGGTGAATATCCTTTTATATAGCCTGGATTTAAGTCGGATTTATCAAATGGCGGATTTAATAATTGAATCAGTTTATCATCAGGACGGACCAGGTTTTTATAAAGTGCAGCCATTGCGTTACGATTTAAATTATCATCGCCGGCTCCTGATAAAACAGCCCAACTTTGTGCAATGGAATCAATCTGACATTCCGGATTGCTTTTGGAACCAAGAGGAGTGCCATCATCGAAGAATGCACGCAGATACCATTCTCCATCCCATGCATGTTTCTGAAGATTCGCGTGAAGCTGCCCGGCTTCTTTCTTGCAAAGATCGGTAAAAGCAATATCCCCGGAAATAGTTGAGATTTTAGAGAATTGATCAAGTACTGTGAACAAGAAGAATCCAAGCCATATACTTTCACCTTTGCCTTCAATACCGACAAGGTTCATCCCATCATTCCAATCGCCGGAACCCATCAAAGGCAATCCATGTTCACCAAACGACAAGCCCTTTTGAATAGCCCGGACACAGTGGTCGTATAAAGTGGCAAACTTACCCGAACGGACCGGAATATCGAAATAAGAATCTTCATTTGTATTTAATTGTCTTCCTTCAAGGTAGTGAATATTCTGATCGAGTATGCCCGTATCGCCTGTTGTTAGAACATATCGGCAAGTTGCCAATGGGAGCCAGAGATAATCATCAGAGCAGCGGGTACGGACGCCCCTTCCTGTCAGGGGATGCCACCAATGTTGAACGTCGCCTTCTAAAAACTGCCGGGAAGCGCAAACAATCAAGTGATCCCTAACGATAGCGGGTTCAGCATAAATGAACGCCATAGAATCCTGCAACTGGTCGCGGAAGCCAAATGCCCCGGAAGACTGGTAAAAGCCTGTGCGTGCCCAGAAACGACTTGAGAGAGTCTGATAAAAAAGCCAACCATTTGCAAGGATATTAAGAGATGCATCGGGAGTTTCAATTTGAACGGTTCCAAGCGTATGTTTCCAATATTCCCAAACTTTTTCCAAAGCATTTTTTGCCGCTGCTGCACCTTTAAAACGTTTGGCAATTTCGCTTGCTTTTTCTGCATTTTCTTCAGCTCCGAGCCTGAAAATAATTTCCCTTTCCTGCCCGGCTCCAAGTTCAATTTTAACCTGAAGTGCAGCACATGAGTCCATCGCAGCTCCATATTTGCCGGACAATTGAGATTTTTGCATAGCTTCAGGATGCTGTGTAGTGTTATTACGTCCAATGAATTCAGCTCTATCGCAGGTTATTGTTCTGTATGTTTCATCAACGTCAAAGAAAGCGGTATATTTATTAAAATCTGTTCTGTAAGGATTTTTTGCGAATATAGCCCCACTGCCCGGATCAATCTCAGTCACTAAATGCATGTTTGTTTTAGATTTCAATTCACCCAGCACCCATTCTGCATAACCTGTAACAGATATACGACGGTGATATGCGGATTCGTTCCTGATTTTTATCACTGTGAACTTAACAGGAGCATCACTTGCTACATAAATCCATACTTCTGTTCTTATGCCATCTTCAGTATGCTCAAATACACTATAGCCAAATCCATGACGGCTGATATAATATTCTGCACTACCAGCAGGCAATGGTGTGGGAGACCAGTAATGACCTGTTTCTTCGTCACGTATATAATACGTCTCGCCTTTTGAATCAGTAACCGGATCATTGCTCCAGGGTGTAAGTCTCATTTCATGAGCGTTTTCAAACCATGTGTAAACAGGGCCACTTTCAGAAACAACAGATCCAAAATGTGAATTTGACAATATATTTACCCATGGAGTAGGTGTCATTTTTCCCTTTTGAGAATAAATTATATATTCTTTTCCGTCATGAGTAAATCCGCCAAACCCATTAAAGAACAATAAATCCTGGTTTGGTATCGATTTAACTTTGTTCAATTCTTTCTGATAAATACGTGAAGTTTTTAAAAGAGGTACGATAGTTTTTATTTTACTTTTTCGTTTGATCTGTTCTGCGAGACTACCGAGTTTATCACTAATAATAATACGTGCAACAGAATGGAAAAGAATACGGTCTTCACTTGATATCTGTTCACCGGTTCTTATAAATATACCTCCTTTTTTGTCTAACATGTTTGCTTCGATACTGCCAGCAATGATACTTATTATTTGTTCGTGCAATAGCTGGCGATATCCCGAATGGTCTTCATTAAGAATAAGCAGATCGGCAGATAAGCCTTTTAAACGCCAATACGCATGTGCCTGAATAAGTTGTTTTACAAGGATTATGTTTGCTGTGTTTTCAATAAGTAAAAGCACAATCGGTAAATCGCCGGATATAGAATAGCTCCATAATCCCGGTTGCCCTCGCTGATTTTTAATGATGATTGCCGGGTCTGCTCTTAATGTAGAGTTATTATAAACGATCGAGCTTGCCAGCCGGGTATATAATTGTGCATCCGCTTCAGAAGCATTTATATTCCTCAGGGCAACCTGGCTATGCGTCCATGCCAATTCAATCACGCGGTCTGCCAGTCGCAGGTCTTTATATTTTTCTATCATCTGAAGACTGTTGTCCCGTGTTTCACCTATACCTGTAATAATATCTACAATTGCAGTTTCCTCGGGCTCAATGGTAATATGGCATTGAATTGCAACTATGGGGTCTAAAACAGATCCCTGACTATTAGAGAGTGTGGTTGATTTTGTAACAGCAGATGGCTCAGCAATAGTGTTGCCTCGTCCAATGAACTGCAAACGGTCAGTTTCATAAGAAAATTCATACGCCTCAGCTCCATGGACAGACACGATATGAAACATGTACGGAGTATTTTCATCAACAGAGCGGGGTCGTCTTTTACATAATATTGCTTTTTGCTGATTTAGTATTTCAGTCTGTACAAATAAATTGCTGAACGCCGGATGGTTTTCATCGGCAGAGTTGAGAGCAAGGACAATTTCTGCATAGGTTGTTATTACTATTGTCCTGGTTGCCCTTGTTCTGTTTATGATATGTATTCGGCGAAGTTCTATATCATCTTCAGGAGAAATAACTATTTCGGTATGAGTATCGAAATTAGTTCCACGCCGTCTGAACTCGGCACGTCCCATTGAAAATATTACTTCGTAGCTTTTTGATTGGGCAAGAGTTGGCTGAAAAGTATTTGACCAAATTTCATTTGTGGCAGCATCACGGATAAAACAGAAACTTCCTCGGTTATCAGATGTGCTATCCTCCCGCCATCGGGTTATTGCCAGATTTTCCCAAAGACTATATCCGCCTCCGGAATTTGTTATCATTACATGGTACTTGCCATTAGATAATAATTGAATTTCAGGTGTAGGTGTGGAAGGGGTTCTGATGATACGCATTGGCATACCAGTTTCTACCAAAGAAGTTCTTGTCTCCGATAATTCAGGTGATTGGGAATAATATACAATAGACCTTGGAATTCTTTCCTGCAATAACAAAAGAGTTGCCTGCATCTGTGGATCAGAAATAAATCTTTTCTGCATAAGCCGGGAAAGCAATACATGATTAAGGGATAGCATGATCATTCCCTGGTGGTGTGTCATAAAGGATTGGACAACTGCATATGACTGCCCTATGGGGAGACGTGCAGGAGTATAATCTATTGCTTCATAAAACCCGTAGTTTCCTTCAAAACCATTCTTTGATAAACGTTCAAGATTCTCACAGGCGTCTTCGGGATTAACCATTAAGGCCAGTGCTGAAGCATATGGAGCAATTACCAGATCGTCTGCCAATCCCCGTTTGAAGCCGAGTCCGGGTACTCCAAAGGCACGATACTGGTAATTAAGCTGAACATCAAAAGAATAATAACCCGATTCAGATATACCCCAGGGGACGTCATGTTGTTTGCCATACTCTATTTGTCTTTTAACAGCTGCTTTATTACTCTGGTCAATCAATGTATTTTCATAAGTTGGCATCACTAATAAAGGCATGAGATATTCGAACATGGATCCGCTCCAGGAAAGTAGGGCAGATTCTCCGCTTGCTGTAGTGATCTGACGTCCAAGAGAAAACCAGCTTTCCTGGGGTATTTTACCCTGCGCAATTGCAAGAAAGCTGCATAATCTAACTTCCGATTCCAATAAATCGTAGTTACTGCTATCCTTGCGGTGTTCATCAACATTAAAACCGATTACAAACAAACGACTTGATTTATCATATAAAAAATCATACTCAATATTGGAAAATTCTAAAGATTGCTTTTCAATGGTTACAATTGATGCAATTCTCTCATTTGCCCTGTCAATAGCTGTTGTTATGTCATGGTGAAACACTTCAAGCATATTTAAAGAATCTGAATTTTGAGAAATGGAGTTTGCTTTAATTTTTTGACTTATAAACGGTAAAAGGGTATCTTCATATTTTACAATGTCATTAATTGTAGGTATTTCATCCAGAAGAGAGGAGCAAGCAACAAACGTATGCCAGTCGTATGTATTAGTTTTATCTGGTGGTGACAGGGTAAGCCATGGAGCAAAATAAAGTAAGTCATCAAGAGCATCTTTGCATTGTATGGCTATGGCATGAGACCAACGACCGGCAATAGTCTTTTTACTCATTTCAATATTAACATCGATGTTGGTTGAGAATGTAACAAATTTCTCTAGTAATAATTTCGCTTCAGAGAGAGTAGCAGGCATAGATTTATTAGCTGTTTCTATCTCAGTAATAAATTCATTTAATTCTGGTATTTTTGCATTCCCGATAACATCAATAAATATTTCCATTGTATCTCTCAACCCGTTAAAAAATTGCAGTGTAAGTATTTTTTGATCAGGTATTGTAAGCAAACCCTGTCGCAATGTTAAGAGATGGCCTGCTAAATTTCCGCTATCAACAGTTGAAACATAAAGAGGAAGTAATGGAGATAATGTTCGAGTATCATACCAGTTATAAAAATGCCCCCTGTATCTTTCCATGAAATCCATAGTATGGTATGTATTGCCAATTCTTTCAATCAGCCGTCCTGATGAAATATATCCAAAATCATATGCAGATAAATTTGCAAGTAGCGAAAGCCCCATGTTTGTTGGTGAGGTACGATGTGCAATAACTGTTACAGGCTGTTCCTGAAAATTATCCGGTGGAAGCCAGTTGTCTTCTTTTGCTACAAATGTTTCGAAAAATGCCCACGTTTTTCTTGCAATTTTCCTGAGGAATTTCTTCTGGTCTTTGGATAGCCTTGTTTTAAGAAGTACAAAAGGTTGACTGACAGTCCATGCAATGAAAGGTGAAATAAGCCAGAAAATTAATACCGGACCTGCCAGGAATAGTATTTTAGGTCTTATCAGGGAAAGAAATACATAACCTGCGGCAGTTATTGCCGGAGCAAACCACATTTGAAGGAAAAATGAAGCGAGGTTTGTATGCTTTGATCTCGTTGGATTTTGAGATGGGTTCCATTCCAGAAGTTTTTTGTGTGTGATCAATATCCTCCATAATGTTATCGCAATTGCCTTGAGGCTATAATATGCTTCATAAGGCAAACAAACAAAAGTAAAAGCAGCCAGACCTATTCTTTTGCCTGCAAATTTGAAAGTGCTTAGGATATGTTGTTTAAAAACTATATCATCTGGTTTGTGAAGAGCTTCAGAAATAACAGATATTGTCGTAGGAATAAAAATGATCCCTATAACCAGGAAAGTCCAATATATTGGAGAAGATAAAATTACCCAGCTAAAAAGCAAAAGAACTGTCAGAGCTGCTGGCTCAATGCTACGACGAAGGTTATCGAGTATCTTCCACTTTGAAAATGCTGATAATGGATTTTTTTCAATATGTTTGCCTGGGAGGGGGACTTTTGGTAGCAGCCATCGGACTATTTGCCAATCCCCGCGTATCCATCGTTGTCTTCTGCTGACATCTTCGAAGTAGCTTCCGGGGTATTCTTCAAACAACGCGATATCACTTACAAATCCTGAACGTACATAACAACCTTCTAAAAGGTCATGACTTAGTATTCTGTTTTGCGGGAAACGGACGCATAAGGTTTTATCAAAGGCTGCAATATCAAAAATACCTTTCCCTGTAAATGAACCTTCCCCAAACAAATCCTGATAGACATCAGAAACAGCCCTGGTATAAGGGTCTATTCCGGGTTCACTTCCACTGATACGGGCGTATAAGGATTGGTTTGTACTTGGGAGGCTCACAGATACGAGAGGTTGAAGAATTCCATAACCCTCAGTTATACGTTTTTTTGTTTCATCATATATAGGACGATTCAGAGGATGAGCCATAGTTCCAACTAACTGAAATGCTGAATCACGTGGAAGTTGCGTATCTGTGTCCAGTGTTATTATAAATTTGACATTTGACAAAATAGATATGTCTCCAACTATTAGAGAAAACTTTTCTTTGGAGCCAGTCAAGATAAAAGTATTTAAATCTGTTAACTTACCCCTTTTTCTTTCATACCCCATCCAGCAATTTTCTTTGGGATTCCATTGCCTGGGGCGATGAAACATAAAAAAGGTATCTCCTATAATACGACTATATATTCGATTCAAATGTTCGATCTTTTCCCTTGCGAATAATAATAGTTTATCATCTTCCGGCATTGTTTCTTCAGGAGCATCCAGAAAATCAGTTAACAGGCAAAAATGCAAGGAATCATCACGATTTGCAAGAAACCGGACTTCGAGCGAGTTAATAATTTCCTCAATACTTTTCTCGTTACTTAGCATTGTAGGTACTACAATCATAGTACGAAATTCAGGCGGGATACCCATATGAAAATCCAATCGTGGAATTTTCTTTGGTGGAATTAAGATTGTTACCCACCAGTTGACTATGGCTACAGTCATTTGACTAATGCCTATCAGTAAAACAAAGCCTGTGACCCAAAGCACCCAAGCGTCTGTCACATTTTCATATAATACCAGCATGGACAAAGCTGATAAAATCATTGTAAGTAAAATGACAGATCCGGAATAAAATAGTAAGGGCAACTTTAAACTGATTTTCCTGAGCTTATCTGGTATTGAAACTCGTACCTGTGCAAATTGTTCTAATTGTGTTAAGCCTTTATTTAATAGATAGTAGCCCACATGTGCTGTACGGTCTTCAATGCCTTTTTTTTCAGCAGCTTCATTTGCAAATTTAACTGCTTGTTCTGCAACAAGGTTCTCTTCGAACTTACTATTCTTGGATATTTTTTCAATTACATGACGATAATTGTCGCGGGTATTAAAATCCATTCTGCTGTATATTCCACAGCTTTCTTTTCTAAGAGTTTGTTCAACAATGCTCAGTGATTCAACAAATTCACGCCAGTCCATAGCTGCAAGGAAGCGAAGACTAATGATACTATTGCTGACAGATACCTGGTCCACCGCTTGTTTTTGTGTTTCTAACTGAATGACTTGAAGAATTGTCTGCCCTGTCTCTGATAATTGTTGCTCGATCCAGTTAAGGGGAAGAATGAGCGATGGACCATGACCCTGCAGTAGTCGGGCCAACTCAGCAACAAATGAACTGACTAATAATACACCTGATCGGGCCATATCTGCAACCACCAGTATCAGGTTTTTTGGATCCTTTTCTGCGCTTTCTGACATACGGTCAGCCCAATAATTGGCAAGATCGGCGTTTCTTCTATGAAAAGCGATCCTTGAGGCAAGACGCCTGATGTTTTCAATTAAAGCAAGACGTAACATAATTGGAATAGCCCATAATTCGCCTAATTTTAAAGGGCTGACCGTTTGGTATGCAGTAATAAAATTACTAAGACTTTCAGGATCTACCCGACCATCGCCATATGAAATTGTATCAATGGCTAAATCATATACACGTGGTAATCCGGCAGAAGAACCATTTTTGAGATGGGGCAGTTCTCTGCTATAACTTTTAGGCAAATGCTTTCTTGCTATTCTGATCTGTTCTTCTATAACGTAAAGATTATCAAGCAGCCATTCTGCTGCAGGCTCAATAGGATGATTTTCTTTAACTGCTGTTGTTAATAAATTACGGGCTGTAGAAAGGATTTCTTCATTTTCATCTAATCTTTTCAGTAAAAAAGCAGAAGTCCCTCCTAAACTTAGTATGTGTGAATGGGCAAGATCTTTGCCGTGTTGTTTCATCTGAAGAATACTGTAGAGTTCCGCTCGTAAGGGCTCTTCTTCATTTAGAAATTTTTTTGTGAATATTTCTGATGAAAACCTTTTTTTGAACATGTTTAATATTTTACTTACTTTACAATAATGAAATTAACAATGATCTGTAAGTTATATGTCATTATTCCGGTTTGGATGAATTACTGGATTGATTTTTTAATAGCAATATATTTTTCATTTGTGACACATATGGCCTAAAAAATATCTTAAAATAGTATAACTAGCTCTGTTTGTTGCTTTCATATATTTTAATATAACCACAAATATACGCTGACAAAAAAGTATTTGGATTAAGATGAGATTAAATAACAATTAAAGAAGGATTAAGACCTAATCCTCCGTAGCTTTATGGATGTCAAAAATGCAGTGATAAAATAATAAGCTTACTTACATTGAGGTAATTTATGTTGAATAATGTCTTTTGACATTGTTGCCAACCTATAATATTATCAATGTTTCACCATCTTCGTTACCCCCGAATAAGAATCCGATTTGTATTCAACAAAACAAACACCATTCGACAGACCGGCAAGATCCAAAGTGAAAGTTTTAAGTTGCATTTCGTCCTGACTGACAGATTTACTGAATACTTTACTACCTAAAATATTGTAAACATTGATCGTGGCATTGTCTGAAACCGAATTGTTGACCACCACATTAACCTCGGTAGTAAAAGGATTGGGATAACAGGAAATCTCAATTTGCGAAGTTTCGTTTGAGCAATTCACCTCCACGGCATCAAAAACTTCTGTCTGTCCATTGAAGTCGGTTTGTTTTAACCGGTAATATGACATGCCACTCAAGGGACTCAGAGGTTGTTTAAATTTTAAATAAAGAGAATAAAATTAGAGGAATAAACAAAATGTAGTTGATAAAAAGAAAAAGGCTATCGGCACGCAATCAAGAAAACGTAGTCACTTTGTGTTTGACCAAAAACACGAAAAATGAAAAGATATCCAACTGATTTAGCCGATAACCATTGGCAAGTTATACAAAATATTTTAAAAGATACCAGAAAAAGAAAACACGAGTTAAAAGAGATTTGGAATGCCTTGCTATACATAGCAAAGAGCGGCTGTCAATGGAGTATGTTACCAACAAACTTTCCCAAATGGCAATTGGTTTATTATTATTTCAGCAAATGGGAATCATGGGGAGTAATTGAACAAGTTCATGATGAAATAGCGAGGAAATCTTTAGGGAAAGAAACGAGTCCCAGCCTAGGGTTAATGGATAGTCAAAGCATAAAAACGTCATCAATGCCAACAGAAAAAGGATATGATGGAAATAAAAAAGTAAACGGACGTAAGCGCCATAAAAATACCGATACTTTAGGTTTCCTTATGGCCATTGTTATACATGATGCAAATATAAATGATAGGGAGGGCGCAAAGTTATTACTTAAGAATGCAACGTACAAATATCCACGATTAAAAAAGATAATGGTAGATCAGGGATACACGGGGGAGTTAGTTGAATGGACTATGAAAATTTTTGGTTGGGTCATTGATGTTGTAAATAAAGTAGTAGGTATATCTGGATTTAATGTGTTGCCTAAACGATGGATAGTTGAGAGAACTTTTGGTTGGTTCAATTTTCAAAGAAGACTCTCTAAAGATTATGAGCTATTACCTTGCTGTAGCGAAGCAATGATAAGGATATCTATGATTAGAATTATGCTTAATAAAATCCCTAAAAATAAAATCTAAACGACCTCTGAGGAAGTTGCAGCAAACAGGTTTTAGAAACAGATGAAAATATTCTATTAAATATCAGTGACTTGAATTATTAAACTGATGTTGTAATAATCATTATGCTTCCTTTATAAAATGCGCATTAGATTACCCGCAAAATTGCTTTTTCAAATTGCTCAAATTTTGTTCCGGATTGATAAAAACATTTCATCTCTTCACTAAGAGACCAATTGTAAATTTATTTTCGAATAACAATTTTTTAAATTTCTGACATGCTATTTTATTAATTTAACCTTGCCTGATTTCATTATTTAATATGTGAAATGGATAACTTTAATTACAATTTTATGTTTTTTTTTAAATTATAATTTGTACTCTTGATTAATTTATTACTTTTGTCTGTGAAATTATTAACAGATAATTTACTAGGTTGAGATTCGAATAATAATTTTATTGTACTTAAAACGCTGCTTATGAAACATTTGAAAAAGTATTTTGTACTACTATTATGTGTTTTTTGTTTATTAACCCAGACATTAAAAAGCCAGGATAAAAAAAGCAAAGTACAATTCAATGGAGACATTGGTCTCTATGGAGATTTCTACTCAATGGTCTCCGACACCAATGGCGCAGTCCCTCCACGTAGACCAGGTGCAACAGGAAGGTTGGTTTTTAATGCCAGTTTATCTTATAAAGCCTTTTCAATGCCGATTTCAGTTTCGTTTAGCGAAGGGCAAACAAGTGTTGTTCTTCCACACTATGATAGAAGCAATATCATACGTTTTATAAAAGATCCTACTTCCAATAACTTTGGCATTGCTCCAAAATATAAATGGATACAGGCTTTTCTGGGTACGCAGGTGATGAAGTATTCTGAATTAAGTGTGGGCGATATACCTATTTTTGGAGCAGGATTTGCCTTAACTCCGGGTAAATTCAGATTCTCTTGTTTTACGGGTGCCTCACAGCAGGCAATAGAAGAAGATACTGCCAAACATATTCAGGGAGTTTTTTCACATAAATTATACATGGTTAAAATCGGTTATGGGAAAGAAGAAGCAAGTCACATTTATCTTATTTCAACCGGCATGGCAGAATGGACAAAGTCTTTGAAAAAAAGACCCATTAACACCATGCCTCAGGAAGGCTGGCTAAATTCGCTGGATTACCGGATCAATTTAGGAAAAGAATTTTATATGAAAGGAGAAATTGCTGCTTCTATCTTTACAAGAAATACGCATAGTAAAGCAGTTAATGAAGACAATCCCGTTATAAGTTCAATATCCCCCATTTTCCCTATTCTTGAATCAACGCATTTTGACTATGCTTCTTTATTTTCTATTGCCAAAGACTGTAAAAATTTTGGAATTAAGCTTAATGCAAAATATATTGGTGATGGTTTTGTTCCCCTGGGCTATCCCTATATGCAAACCGACAGAATGGAGGCGACAATTAATCCGCATTGTAATCTTTATAAAAGCAAAGTAACTTTGTCAGGTTCGTATGGAAGACAAATCAACAATCTTTCAGGTAGCCGGGCCGCAACAACATCACAGGCAATTGGCAATTTAGACGCTAATGCTCAGATCACAGATAAATTCTCTGTCGCTGCTTCATTTTCTAACTGTGGATTCCGCAACACTATTACAAATGATACCTTCCGGATTCAAAATGTTTCTTCCTCCTGGAGTCTGAGCCCTACTTATATATTGACGACTTTAAAAAACTTACATGCAATATCATTTTCATATTCACAGAATGTATTTACCGATTACAATACTGTCAGTGGAGCGCTGAATGCAAACAATTCTTTAAATGCTCTCTTAAGTTACATGATTTCTAAAGTAAAAAACCCTTTTAATGCCAGTGTCGTTCTTAGCTATTTCAACAATAAAATTTCATTTGGTTTACTAAGCACACAATCGGCATCTCTGAATGTTGGATACAAATTTTTTACCAAAAGGTTGAGCGCTACGGCAGGATTAACCTATGCCAAAACTGAATTAGATTCTAAGTCAGCAGGAACTCAATTAGCCACGAACCTGGGTCTAAAATACTCTTTATACAAGAAAATAAATTTTTCCCTGGTTGGAACTATAAATCTTTTCAAATATGGAATTGACAGACCCGATATTTCTTATAGAGAAAATCTTTTAAGAACATCAATAACCTATAAAATCAAATAGCATGAAGAAACTTTTCTTTTTATTAGCGTTCGCTTTCTTAAGTTCAACTTCTCTGTTTTCACAAACTATTCAGTTGGTTTTTTCACCCCACCCTTCATCCTATATCTCAGATTGGGTAGACAGAAATGAAACAGTTAAAGTGATCATTAATAATACACAATCAACAGTTGTACAAGCCAAAATAAAATCACAGCTCTATAATGGAAGTGGCGACCTGATTGGTGAAACCAGCGTTTCAAAAATGCCGTTGCTTTCGTTACCGACCGGTATCACAACATATTCTGCTGAGGATTTATTACCTTATGAGGCTGTAAAATGGTATGGAACTCCATTAAAATCCATCTTGGCAACAGGCAGAATCCCTGAAGACAATTATAAATTTTGTGTACAACTGGTCAACCCAACCTCAGGAGATCCATTGACTGTGCAAGCTCCACAATGCTCAAACTTCACTATAATTTCATATATTGCTCCTACTTTATTAGCACCACTTCAGGACGCTCAAATAAGCGCTCAGGTAATGACTCCAATCTTTTTTAAATGGACACCGGTTGCGCCTTATCCGAATATGATAGTGACTTACAGATTACAGATATGGGAAGTGCTGGAAGGACAGGACAAAATTACTGCATTGAGAAATAATCAACCCATTGTTGAAAAGGATATCAAAGGTTCGCTACAAACTCAATGGCCTGTTGATTTTGCTGCACCTGAAGTTGGGAAAAGCTACGTATGGACAGTATCTCCATTAGATGATCAGGATAGAAAATTAGTTGATGGCAGTGGTTTTGCAGAACCTTTTGGATTTAGCATCACAGAAATAAAACATAACAATCCTATAGTCGGATTAATAAAGGATAGTACAATTATAAACAGCGTTGGCCCACAGATAGCTTCTGATACTTCTAAAAACCAGGGTACCTTAACCGCTGTTGATTCTTCAAAAGGGGATACTGCTTATAAAGGTCCAAAGGGTATTGCACAAGTGGGTGATACTATTTATGCAGGCTTAAATGGTGAATTTAAAATGGTGGTCATAACAGTAACAATTAATTCTGATAGTTCTTTAACAGGAACCGGAGTTATAGCTGTTAACTTGTTATCAAGGAAATTCTTAGTCGAATTTTCAAATATTTTTATTGATCCTGATAAAATATTAAGATCTGGTGGTATTGTAACAGCCAAAACACCTGATGCACCTTACTCGCAATCATGGACAGCCAATAACTCAAGTTCAACCTCATCAAAAATTCCAAAAGATGTACCTGTAACCTTTAACAATGCCCAGGTTGATAACGTACTTAACTGGATGAATGCCAATGAAAACAATGGGCATCCAATAGTTGATTATTCCACACAGAATTCAGCATCTTCAATTCAAAGCGAAATAACAACTATGCCGGTTGGTTTAAAATTTAAAGATACCGATGCGAATACTTTAATGATCACAGACCTAATTTTTGAGCCAAATGTGTCAAAAATTAATTTTTTAGTACAAAAAGAATTTTCACAATCGGACTCTAAGTTCAGATTAGGTTTTGCAGGGAAATTTTTTAAAGTCCACCCTATGTCTATAGAATTTAAAAATGGCAGAATTGAATTGCTTACAGATATAAATATTCCAAGCACCTCATCCGATCCCAAGATGAGATTTGCATTTAAAAATGGCTCTACTAATAATGGATGTTATATTCAATGGTCAGATAGCGGACTTGTTAATATTAATATCGGGCTTGACGTAAAATTTTCAAGAAAATGGTTGGTGCCCGACTCTACTTCATCAGATACAGTTGCAGCAAACTTTTCCGGGAGCGCAACAGGCATGGATGATATTCTGTTATCAGGCAGTCTTCCCGCTTGTCAAATAGTAGGTTCCCAAAAAATGAAGCTTGATTCATGTAAAATAACATTGGATCTCTCAGATAAACGAAATCCTGATAACCTTACTTTCCCATCTAATTATCCTGATTCAACAACAGACTTAACATGGCAAGGATTATATATAAATTCATTTACACTTACTTTGCCCGAAACATGGAAAACAGGAAATGCTCCTCCTCAAATTAATGCATCCAATATTGTAATTGATAATTTGGGCCTCACTGCAAACATTAAATTATTTAATGTTATAACATTTCCAAAATGCAAAGTTGCTGATCTTAGTGCAAGCATTGATACTATTCAAATTTCAATTGTGCATGGTTCATTGACAAACGGTGGTATTGCAGGAAAAATTGTACTACCCATCAGCAATGACTCAACAACTTCAAACTGTTTAAACTATTCCGCCTCTTTTAGTCAGGATACAACAGGTAAAACTTTTCAGATAGTTATTGTTCCTGCCGGACCAATACAAGCTGATATATTAAAAGGTGCAATAACTTTAGACCCTACATCAAATATTACTGCATTTCGGTCTCCCGACTCTTTAAAGCTTTCTGTTTCGCTGGATGGTAAATTTTCATGGAAAGATCCTAATTTATCTGCTGGTGATCCTAATACGAAAGTAGGTAATTTACAAGTGAGTAAAAATGGCATACAGGGTTTGGAAATGGAACTGGATTTTAAAGGTATGACCCTGGAATATAAACGACCTATTTCAGATTCAACAGGAAAACACGATTCGCTCCAGTTTCATATTGGTAATTGGGATTTTGCAAGTCCTCAGAAAAAAGTAGCCCATTTTCCGGTTACTATCAATAATATTTATTACAAAGCACTAGTAGCAGATAATTTAGCCAATTCAAATAAAGAGCTACTGAAAGGTGCAATTATGTTCGGTGTTGCTGTTAATCTCGATAGTGAGATTTCAGCTAAAACAACCCTCGGAGCTGTTATTGCCATTGATTGGGATGCGAATAAAAAGAAATTTAAACCTAAATTTAAAGGTATAACCGTTGATAGTTTATCCATTCACGCTGATTTACCTGCTGTTAAAATTGATGGTTCCCTGGTGATGTATAACCATGATGATGTGTTTGGTGATGGTTTTAGTGCAACTATAAGTGTTACTTTTACCCCTGTTGACATTCAGGCAAAGGCGACTGTACAATTTGGAGAAACGTCTTATCAAAACAATAATCAACTATACAGATATTGGAGAGTTGAAGCCAATCTAATGTTTGATCCGGGAATTCCATTCCTTGGGGGGGTAGGTTTTTATGGGTTTGGTGGTGGCGCTTATTGTAATATGCAGGCAAATAAAGTTCAAAAGACAGATTCTGTAGGTAATGGTAGTACATATACGTTTAAACCTCATCGTTCAAGTTGGGGTTTTCAGGTTATGGCAACTTTCGGAACTTTCCCTAAAGTTGAAACACTAAATGCTGATGTATCTCTTCTCGCTCAGTTTAGTTCTTCAGGCGGATTAACTCAGATTGATTTTAATGGGGATTTTTGGGTAGCCGCAAAACTTACCGAAAGATCAAAAGCAAAAATGTATGGCAATGTGTCAGTAGATTATAACGTCCCTGATAAAATTTTTAGCCTAAGTACTTCTCTATCAATAAATGTAGAAGATGAAATTAAAACAGTTAATCCTTTGACTGCTTCGTTGTATATAAATGGAAAAAGCAATAAATGGTATTTCAAATGCGGTACACCAACAAATCCAAATGCTGTTAGACTTTTTGATGTATTTGACTTATATGGTTATTTTATGTTTGGTAATTATTTAGGATCAGATGTTCCTGATGGTTTTACCCAGATGTACAAAAATGATTATAGGTCCGTTATAGGCAGTTATCCTGGTGTTTCTCCAAATCCCAGAGGAGGTGCTGACCCCCCTGGAGCAAACGGTAATATCTCCACCGGACAAGGAATCGCTTTTGGTGTTGGAGTTAAATTTGACAAAGAAATTGACAAAAAAATATGGTGTTGTCATCTTGTTGTAAAGGTAAAAGCTGGCGCAGAAGTAGATCTTTCATTTCTTGAATATACTCCTTGTTCTGACTATTTAAACAAACCATTTGGTATTAACCACTACCGCGCCTACGGTGGAATTAGCGCTTATTTAGAAATTTATGCCAAATGCGGTATTATCAAATTAGATCTAAGAGCAGGGGCTTGGTGTCAGGCTAAATTTCCAAAACCAACTTATGCAAATGGTTCTGTTTATTTAAGCTTCAAATTTATTTTTTGGAGAATCTCCTGGACTTCGGATTTTGAATATGGCACAGATTGCCCGGGAAATATACTTTCAACACAAACTGTTGTTGTTCCACCTGAACAAGATGTAGCAGCCGACTATAAAAATAAATTAATCCAATATGTAAGCCCTACTTCCCAAAACTCATATAATTTCCCAGTTAATTCAACTATTAATGTAAAATATTCATTAGTACCTGACCAGGTTTTTACTATTTCCGAGAATACAGGTTATGGAACTAAAGAAGATAGAACTTTTAAATTCAAAGTTACAACCTCCTGTAAATTATTATCTTCAAAATTATATCCAAGCAATAATTTTATGACCAAGTCCATTAATATTGCTCAGTCTTCACAAATTTACAAAAGTGGAGGTGGAATTCTACAAACCCTAAATTCAACTGTAAATAATGAGGGAATGTTCCAGTACTATACAACATCCAGCTCTAAACCTGTGATAGTGGGAGGTAACATATCTATTAATCCATTGACAAATAATAATGGAAATAGTTTGCTAACCAAAAATGGTAATATTAATTCAACTTCTATCCCGTCACAAATACAACCATCAACAGGGGGTGTCTATCCTAATACTTCACCAACACTTGTGAATGGTTTTATAAGCTATTCAAGTTACTCTTTTGATGTTTATGCTGAACTTCAGGAGTTAATAGATGGTAAATGGACTACAGCTATTTCAAGAAAAGATTATACACCAATAAAACAATCAGCAAACTTAATTATCATAACTGCAAAATAAATGTTCTTAAATAACAACATATTAAAAACAATTCGTCTTCATAGGATTAATTTTTAAAAAACGCTATAAAATTTAATAACCATGCAAAAATTTAAATTGAAAAAATTTGTCGTCAAATATAGTTTTATTCTTTTTATGCTATTTCCATATTTGACATTTGCACAATCTGAAGTTGGAAAATGTAAGATATTTGCAGTTGCACGTTATAAAGATGCAAATGTTGAAATACGTTGGATTCCTGACAATAAAACCATATTACGGCTGGGGTTTGATAATAGTTATACTATTGAAAGAAGTGATTCAGGAGCAAATAAATTTCAACAGATTATTACTTTAATGCCATATACAAAAGCACAATGGGATACATTAATAAATAATGAGAAAAATTCCGACACAAAATCAGGAATCGAAATGGCTATGAATATCTTATATACAGATAGCGCCGTAGATAAAAATTTGAATTCAAATGGAAGCATTGCTGAAATTAATGAGCAAAAAAGCAAAGAAGATATGATGTACACAATGGTTGTGATGTCCGTTATTAACGAAAGAAAAGTAGCTATGGCATTGGGACTTGGGTACATTGATAATACAGCAATCGCTGGCAAAACCTATACCTATCGTATCAAATTAAACGGCAAGTCTAATATTTATACTATTGAAGATGGTATTGTCAACATTAAGACGATCACTAGTACTATTTTGTATAAAAATGAAGTATTTGTTTATCCGGGTGATAAACGGTTATCTTTTGCATGGGAACAGAAAACAGACCTTTCTGGATATTTTGTTGAAAGAAAAGCAGAAGGAGAAGCCGTATATAAACCTTTGAATACTGTGCCTTTTTATCCTGCAACAGACCAAGGATATGAAGGTCCTGTTAATGGCGCTTTCAAGGACGATTCATTGGAAAATTATAAAACTTATCAATATCGTTTTTATGGGAATAATGCTTTTGGGGAAAAAGAACTCTTTGCAGAAGTTAAAGGTATGCCGGTTGACCTAACGCCACCTGACAAGCCAATTGTCAAACAACCCAAACATGTAAAACCTAAAGAAGTGCTTTTAAGCTGGGAGCAATATGGTGATATAAGTGATTTGAATGGTTATATAATAGCACGTTCTAACAAAGACAGTGGTGATTATCATATTCTTAATAAAATCCTTCTTCCTGCATCTACAAGGAGTTATGGTGATACAACTTTTAACAAGGAAGGGCTTAATTTTTATATTGTATATGCTTTAGATACTGCAGGCAATATTAGTTCCTCTTTTCCTGCTTATGTGGCTTTGATTGATACCACTCCACCTGCTAAACCTCAAATCGTTTCTGCAATTATAGATAGCACGGGTTTAGTTACCCTGACGATCAAATTAGGTAAAGAAAGGGACCTCAAAGGTTATAGATTGTATAAGTCAAATAGCACGGAACATGAGTTTTCTGTTATTCAGGAGGATTTCAAAAAAGACTATGATGACACAAATAAAATAAAAGTAGTATTAAAGGATACTATTACATTGCAATCATTGACACCAAAGATTTATTACCGTATCAAAGCCTTGGATTTTAACTATAATCAATCGGTGTTTTCTGATATTGTTGCTGTGAAACGTCCTGATATAATACCACCGGTTTCTCCAGTAATCACCAAAGTTATTGTCGGTGAAAAACAAATTGAAATCCATTTTGTGCCAAGTTCAAGTGAAGATGTAAAAGAGCATACAATATATCGAAAAACAAAAATAAATGCCAATTGGGAAATTGTTCTGAAATTTGATTCAAAGATCAAAATGTTTATTGATACCAATGTCAGTACTGGTGTAACTTATTTTTATACTATGAGGGCAATGGACAGTAGCAAACTTTATTCAAAATATGCTCATGAGGTTAATGGCAAGCCTTATGATAGCGGGATAAGACCATCTGTGAAAAATTTTACCGGTTCAATAGTGGATAAAAATATTGTACTCAAATGGGACTATACAGCGCTGAAAAATAAAAAAGTCTATTTTATAATTTACAAAAAAGATAAACAAGGGCACCTTGTCCAGTATGATATAACTTATGATAAAACTTTTACTGACAAACATGTTGATCCGGAAAACTCTTATTCTGTCAAGGCTATGACAACAGATGGAGGAAAGTCTAAAATGAGTGAAATTATAAGCATAAAGAAAAGCCAGGAATAAATTTCCAAAACATTTACTGTTTCTGTGTTATTACCACTCAAAGTTACCAGCTTATTCCAGAATAGGATTTAGCACTTTCTTATTTTCTTCATTGTCTGGATTGTTCTTGTTGCAAAGGTTTATTATTTTCTAAATTTTAATAATGGAAATGCTATCCCCAAAAATACAGATACCATAAGCTGTGACTTTGGTGAAGCTCCATTTCCTTCTTTTTTTATTGAAACCCTTACCTGCAATTTTCCGTGAAACACTGAGTTCACAAGGTTTCTATTGTTGCCTTTAAAATTTTCTGATTTTTTTCCTCCTTTTCATAAATAATAACTAACTTGCGCTCCATTTTTTAGCAATCAAAAATTTCATAATGAAAGGCTATAAACACCATATCTCTAGATTATTATTTCTAATTGTACTGATATTTTCCTGTTCAATTTTATTTGCCGGTGAAGCTGAATCCGCAAAAACAAACAAAGAAAAACCCAAAGGTGATTCCCTGAATGTGGGAACAATGATCCTTGAACATATTGCAGATGCTCATGAATGGCACATCATGACAATTGGAACCACGGAAGTTACAATTCCCCTTCCGGTAATTCTTTATGACAATGGGAAAATTTCTGTTTTTTGTTCATGCCAATTCAATCATGGCGAAACCGCTTATCAAGGGTACAAAATTGAAACAGAAGGTGAAAACAAAGGTAAAATTGTAAGGGTTCTGGATGATGGTACTGTTGATAAAACAGCCGCACTTCCTTTGGATCTTTCCATCACAAAAAACACCATGTCAATTTTCATCTGCTTGTTGATATTGTGTGTTATTTTTATTTCTATTGCCCGTCGTTATTCACGTAATCCCAACAAAGCGCCTTCAGGATTTCAGGCAATGCTCGAGGTTTTAATCCTCTTCATACGTGATGACATTGTGCAACCTTCGATAGGCAAAAAATATGAAAAATACATGCCTTACCTGTTGACACTTTTCTTTTTCATATTCTTCTGTAATCTTCTCGGACTTATTCCGTTTTTCCCGGGAGGCGCTAATATTACAGGAAACATAGCCATCACAATGGTACTTGCAATTTTCACTTTTATCATCACTTCATTCAGTGCAAAGAAAAGTTACTGGGTACATCTGGTCAATACGCCCGGAGTGCCATGGTGGCTTAAATTGCCAATACCCATCATGCCCATCGTTGAGATCATAGGAGTAATTACAAAACCATTTGTGTTGATGGTCCGTTTATTTGCCAACATCACTGCAGGACATATCATCGTTCTTGGTTTTATCGGGCTGATATTTATTTTCGGAAAGATGAATGTCGGAATTGGATATGGCACTTCTGTTGTTTCCGTTGCATTCAGTGTTTTCATGGGACTGCTCGAATTGCTTGTTGCATTCCTGCAGGCATATGTTTTCACGCTGTTATCATCACTTTATTTTGGCATGGCATCCGAAGAACATGAGCATCACGTAGAGAATCATACTAATCATTAAAACACTTAAACAGTTTAGCAATTAATACTTTTTTTTTAATAACCAAAATCAAACAAAAATGTCAATGTTATCAGTAATTATGGACGCAGCCAACAACCTGGCACCATTTGCAAAAATGGGAGCAGGAATGGGTGCAGGTTTAGCAGCAATCGGAGCAGGTATCGGTATCGGACGCATCGGTGGAAGTGCAATGGACGCAATAGCACGTCAACCCGAAGCTCTTGGTGATATCCGTTCGAACATGATCGTTGCCGCCGCACTTGTTGAGGGGGTAGCTTTCTTTGCAATTGTGGTTTGTTTGCTTATTCTTTTCATTTAAGCAGAAAACCCTGAAAGTATCATTCCAACGGTTGGTTGGAATGATGCTTTTATTATTGTTGCAGATTGTACAACATTAAACCTCGTAGAATAAAATCCAACGGGGTAAACTTTGAACATTAAACTTTAAACAAAGTAAAAATTATGGAACTAGTAACTCCGCAGATAGGACTTATTTTTTGGATGACTTTGTCCTTCCTTATTGTTTTATTTATCCTCGGCAAATTTGCATGGAAGCCGATAATGAAGGCATTGAAAGACCGGCAGGAATCTATTGAAGGCTCATTGCTTGCAGCAGACAGGGCAAAGGAAGAAATGTCGCAGCTTGTTTTCAGCAATGAGCAACTGATGAAAGAAGCCAAAGACGAACGCGATGCAATGCTTCGTGATGCAAGGAAGATAAGAGACAATATCATTGGTGAAGCCAAAACCAAAGCAGAAGAAGAAGCCAACAGGATAGTGGAAACAGCAAAGGAAAATATTCATTTTGAAAAAATGGCTGCACTCACTGACCTGAAAAATCAGATCGCAATCCTTTCCATTGAAATTGCTGAAAAGATCATGAAAGAAAATCTTTCAACCGATGACAAGCAAAAGGAGCTTGTGACAAAATTACTCAACGAAACACATTTCAACTAGAATGAGAGAAACACGCATAGCAATCAGGTATGCCAAAGCCTTGTTCGAACTGAGCCTTGAGCAGAACAATCTTGAACAGACCAATCTCGACATGATGCTTGTTCACGATGTTTGCATTGAGAACAGGGAATTCAGACTGATGCTTTCAAGCCCGATCATCAAAAGCGATAAAAAACAGGCCGTGATGAAATCATTGTTTGAAGCCAAACTTGGTAAACTATCACTTGCTTTCCTGAATATCATCACAGCGAAAAGAAGAGAAAATTTTATTGAACCTATTTCTGCACAATTTCTGGCATTGTATAAGGAACATAAAGGCATACTTTCTGTAACACTCACAACGGCTGCCCTTGCTGATGATGCTATCAGGAACCAAGTTAAAACAATGGTCGGAGGCTTTACGAAAAAAGACATTG
Source organism: uncultured Bacteroidota bacterium (assembly GCA_903889915.1). Classification (GTDB taxonomy): domain Bacteria; phylum Bacteroidota; class Bacteroidia; order Bacteroidales; family CG2-30-32-10; genus CAISZK01. The sequence continues at coordinate 9,976 of CAISZK010000128.1, read as the reverse complement.
AACTTGTTGAAGATGTCAAGAAAGAGATCATTGGCGGGTTTGTTTTAAAATTCGGTCAGTATCAATTTGACGACAGCATCCGCAATAAAATAATGAAACTAAAAAGAGAATTTAATATCAACGTTTACGAAAAAGGATTTTGAAATAGTCAATAGTCATTAGTCAATAGTCATTAAAAAAATAACACGAAGCAAATGACAATAAATGACGCAAAGCAAATGACAATAAATGACACAAAGTAAAATGACAATAATTTAATGTTATGGCAGAAATAAAACCAGCCGAGGTATCGGCAATTTTAAGACAACAATTATCAGGCTTTAAGTTTGAATCTGAACTTGAAGAAACAGGGACAGTGTTGCAGGTGGGTGATGGAATAGGCCGTATTTACGGACTTACAAATGCTCAATCCGGAGAACTTGTTGAATTTGTAAAAGACGGGATGAAGGGCATTGTGCTCAACCTCGAAGAAGATAATGTAGGTGTGGTTCTTCTTGGAGAATCTACTCACATCAAAGAAGGCGATATTGTGAAACGTACAGGCCTCATCGCTTCTGTGAATGTAGGTGAAGGAATGCTTGGTAGGGTAATCAATACTGTTGGCGAACCTATAGATGGCAAAGGCCCCATCACAGGTGAGGTTTATGAAATGCCTATCGAAAGAAAAGCTCCGGGAGTTATTTACCGGCAGCCGGTAAACCAACCATTGCAGACAGGTATCAAGCCTATTGATGCCATGATCCCTATCGGTCGCGGACAACGTGAGTTGATCATTGGCGACAGACAGACAGGAAAATCTGCTATCGCTATTGATACCATCATCAATCAGAAAGAATTTTTTGATAAAGGAGAACCTGTTTACTGTATTTATGTAGGTATTGGGCAAAAAGGATCTACCATTGCCAATGTTGTAAAAACACTGGAAGATCATGGAGCCATGCAATACACTATTGTAGTTGCTGCTCCTGCTTCTTATCCTGCAGCCATGCAGTTTTACGCACCATTTACAGGCGCTGCCATTGGTGAGTTCTTCAGAGATACAGGAAGACCGGCATTGGTGATCTATGACGATCTGTCAAAGCAGGCAGTGTCTTATCGTGAAGTATCTTTATTGCTTCGTCGTCCCCCCGGCCGTGAGGCTTATCCCGGTGATGTGTTTTATCTCCACTCAAGGTTACTTGAAAGAGCAGCACGTGTGATCTCTTCTGATGAGATTGCAAAACAGATGAACGACCTTCCGGTTTCAATAAAACATTTGGTTAAAGGTGGCGGTTCGCTCACTGCTCTTCCAATCATCGAAACACAGGCAGGTGACGTGTCAGCTTACATTCCTACAAACGTAATTTCGATCACCGACGGACAAATATTCCTTGAAACAAACCTGTTCAACTCAGGTATCCGTCCTGCTATCAACGTAGGTATTTCCGTTTCACGTGTGGGAGGTAATGCACAGATAAAGTCAATGAAGAAAGTGGCAGGAACACTGAAACTCGACCAGGCGCTTTTCCGCGAACTCGAAGCATTTTCAAAATTCGGTTCCGACCTTGATGCCGCTACAATGGCTGTATTGGAAAAAGTAAAGAGGAATGTCGAAATTCTGAAACAACCCCAGTATTCTCCAATGTCAGTTGAAAAACAAATTGCTATCATTTACTGTGGAACAAAAGGTTTGCTCCTTAATGTACCAATAAATAAAATCCGTGATTTTGAAGAAGAGTTTTTGCATTTTCTTGAATTGCATCATCAGGATACTTTGGATACATTGAAAAGCGGTCAACTAACTGACGATGTAATCAACGTTCTTGAAAAAACAGCAAAAGAACTGTCAGCAAAATACGCGATAAAATAGTTTGTTGTTAGTAGTTTGTTGTTAGTGGTTACGCTAAACATTTTATACAATGGCAACAATTAAAAAGTTTGAAGAACTTGAAATTTGGCAACTGGCAAGAAAACTCAGTATCCGGGTTTTTGCAATAACTTCAAACGGTGATTTTGCAAAAGATTTTGGGCTCAAAGCACAGATAAAAAATGCGATTGGATCAGTCATGGATAATATTGCTGAAGGATTTGGGAGAGGTGGAAATAAAGAATTTATTAATTTTTTAGGCATCGCAACAGGGTCATGTAATGAAGTTCAATCTCAACTATACAGGGCACTTGATTGGAATTATATAGCAGAAGAAACTTTTAAAGAGTTATATGGAATAGCAGATGAGATTATTTCCAAAACCGGAAGTCTTATTAGCTATCTGAACAAAACTGAATACAAAGGAGAAAAGTTTAGAAACCGCGACAACAACAAACAACAAACAACAAACCACTAACATTACTTTTATGCCGGGTTTAAAAGAAGTCAGAACACGAATAGCCTCCGTAAAGTCAACGCAGCAGATAACGAGCGCCATGAAAATGGTGTCGGCATCCAAGCTGAAACGCGGACAAAATGCTATTCAAAAGTTACGGCCTTATGCCGGAAAACTTAAAGAGTTGCTTGAGAATCTTAGCGCAAGTCTGAGTTCATCGGATAATGTTTATTCGAAAGAAAGAAAAATTCAGAAAGCGCTGATCATTGTTGTTACTTCCAACAGGGGATTGTGCGGAGCTTTCAATGGCAATGTTATCAAAACTACTGTAAATATCATCCGTACAAAATATGCTGACATAAACAAAAGCGGCAACCTTGATCTTTTCTGCATCGGTAAAATGGGTGCTGATTTTTTTACCAGGAGAAAATACAATGTAATTGATACAAATCATCACATCCTTGATTCTTCAAAATTTGAAAATGTTGCTCCCATAGCTGAAAGACTGATGAAAGATTTTAAAGATGGTAAATACGACCACATCGAGGTTGTGTATAACATGTTTAAGAATGCAGCAGTACAGATCCTCTCGAATGAACAATTTCTGCCTGTTCTAAAACCTCAGCCTGTAAAAGGAAAAGAAAAATTGGTTGCCGATTACATCTATGAACCGGACAAAGAACAAATAGTTGCAGAGCTTATTCCCAAATCTCTCAAGATACAGTTTTACAAAATTATTCTTGATTCCATAGCTGCCGAACATGGCGCCCGTATGACTGCCATGCATAAAGCTACTGACAATGCAGACTCCTTGCTTAAAGAATTACGGCTTAGTTATAACAAAGCCCGTCAGGCATCCATCACCAAAGAGATCCTCGAAATCGTTGGTGGCGCCGAAGCCCTGAAAGGCTAGCAAAGTCCCAAGCTCCAAATCCCAAATCCCAAGTCCCAAGGCGGCCCAACTTTGAATTTGGAATTTGGAACTTTGAATTTGGAATTTCTATTTAGACCATTCCCTGTAGTCATTCAGATTCTGAAGCGCCATTCTGTATTTGCTCACATATCCTTCAATTGCTCCCAGTGCGCTTGAGTGCGGCGTGTACGAAAGGTTGAAAATTTTGGTTTGCGAAAGCTCTATCCTGTCCAACATAGGTATGAGTGTTCCTTTCAGATATTCAAAGTAGCTTGTAAAAAACATCGGGAACATCGCCTTGTCCCCTATCAGGTATCTGTACATGATATCCTGGTAGCTCGTTGTCCTTTTTGAAATAAGCCCCGAAAGCGTTTCAGTGCTTGATTTATCAGTAGCTTTCGACATCTCAACACTGATCGCGCTGTCCAGTGGAACAATGGTTTTCCTGACCTCGGCATTGTATTTTGATTGCGCATCGCCAAACACCTTATCAAAGTTTTTCATCTTTTTTGCGACACCGTCTTTTGCAGTATCCATAAGGCTTTGCATGTCTTCGCGCTCACTTTTTTGCATTTCCTTCATCTTATTGCTGTCAACGCCCTGGTAAAGTTTTTTATAAGCTTGTTCCCTTGCAGCCTGGTCCATGCCCGACATGATCTTTTGTTGTGCATCGGAATAATCTTTCTGCGCAGAATGAATTTCCGATACCATTTTCTGAAGCGAATCAAGAGTTACCTGTATATTTTTTGCTGTCGTAGGATAGGCGGGAATTTTTGACACAAACGTTTCAGGTGTGCGGTAGTTTTGTGCTATAGCTGCCACTGTGAATAAGCAAGCCACAAGCAAAATGATTGTCTTTTTCATAAATTTTGTTTAATGTGGTTATGAACTAAATAGTACGCAAAGATACTACAAATTAAATTAGTCAATGGTCATAAGTCATAAGTCATTGGTCATTGCGGCTCTGAATTGTCATACCGACTACTGACTATTGACGAATGACTATTGACTATTATTCGTAACTTTGTATTCAATTTAAATTTTGTGTTATGATAAAAAATATTGAAAAAATTCTGAATGTACAGATAGAAAAAGAATCCTATTCTTCGCATCTGTATCTGTCAATGGCATCGTGGGCCGAAACTTCGGGCTACGAAGGCATCGCAAAATGGCTCTATATTCAGGCCGAAGAAGAGCGGCTGCACATGCTGAAGTTTATTCATTATGTGAATGAGCGCGGTGGTAAGGCAATAATATCTGCTATCAAAACACCCCCGGCAACATTCAAAGATGTGGCCGATGTTTTCCAGAGTGTGTTGATCCACGAAGAATTTATTACCGCTTCCATTAATGAGATCGTTGCTCTTTGCAACCTGGAGAAAGATTTTACAACTTTAAATTTTGTTCAGTGGTTTGTTGCCGAACAGATACAGGAAGAAAAATCGGCAAGGGCCATCATTGATAAACTCAAATTACTGGGTAAACAAAATCTTTACGTTCTCGATAAAGATATTCTGACAATGCGTGCTGCTGCCGAACCCGGTGGTGGTGTGGCTTGATTCTTTCTGTTCTCTTTTAAACAAAAGCGCAAAACATCATTGCGCTTTTTTATTTTGATTCAATTGTCAGGTTAAAATGATTATTTTTGAATCATTAAAATCAGCCTGATTTATTAAAAACCAATATAGGGTGTAGCTTTAATGAAGGCGTCGAAAACAGAATCCGAAGGATTCCAATGTTTATAGTAAATGAATAACCACAACGGACATTCGATCCCGTAGGGATCGCACATTTCGTCATTGAATTATTTATTGAAATCTATGTGAAACCTATTGTACCTATGTGTCTATGTGGTAAAAAAAAATCGAATTATCATGAAATACAAAACTAATTTGAAACCAATTTTCTTTTTCCTTCCCCTCCTGTTGGTTATTCTTGCCGGCTTTTCCGTAAAGGAAAATTCCAAACCCCGCCCCGCCGGCACTTCATGGGAAAAGCAATTGAAAGAAATGAATTACCTCATCATCCGCATATCTTCCGTCAATGTGATCAATGGTTTATTTTTTACCGGAAAGCAGGCCGACAGTCTGAAGAAACTTTCCATTGAGTTTGCTGCTTCAGGGATTACAAAATTCGATACCACCGGAAATGCATGCCCCGAACTGCTGAAAGTGCGGCGGTCGTACATGATTTTGCTGGAACATCTGACCAAAAGGCTTCCCATAAATGACAGTCTGAAAAAGCAGGTAAATAAATCGCGGGTGATGGAAGCTGATATCATCAGGCAGTCGTTGCTGGCGGCACAACAACCCGGATATTCAGGCAGCGGTTGCATGCAATGTCATGCGCAGCCTTCGCAGTTTTTGAAAGGCGATATTTCAAAACTGGAAACACAAAAAATAACGCCTGAGAAACGCGCCGAAATTGACAATGCCCATGCTGCCGGTTTGTTTGGCGAACAGGGCATGCGCAGCCTCTGGTCCATGAAAGCAAAGGCCGACACGCTGCTCACCCAAGGACAAAAGTACATCATGATGAATTTTACCTGCTGCCTCATCCCTCCCGACGGACTAAGCGATCCTACCAACATCGGGCAGGCTTTTGTCAGCAGCGATTGGATCAATTATTTCAGATCAATCAGGAAACTATCGGATGAAAACTGGACGAAATACAAATCGTTGTTTGTGCTCCCCCTCGACACACTGCTGAAGGCAACACTGCCCGGAATAAATGCCGCCGACATCAGCACCCGTGTTGCGAAAGCCGCCGGTATCATTGAAAATGCACGAAAGCTGGACAACATCAATTACGAACTTCAGAAACAAAAACTTTGCCTGCAGTTGAAAGATGTATTGAATGTAACTTCCCTGACTGGTGAAACGGAAAGACAGGCTGCAAACAGGCAGTTTATGAGCGCTATGTTTTTGCTGTTTCCGGGAAGTGATGAGGTTTATGATGGGATTATTAAGAGGGAGGGGGAGTAAAAGAGGGAGAATTATTTTTTATAGGTTGTTTTCTTGTTGTTAATCCTGACCTTCAAAATGAAACTTCCCTGTTACCAAATCTAAACATCCGGTTTGTGAATTGTTATATTGAATTTCTATTACCTTTTTGCTCTTTTTTGGTTCTATTTCTTTATACATTGGAGGGCTATCAAACGAATAATAAATTATTATTGGATGGTCTGTTCTATAATTGTGTAAATACTCATTTTGAAAGACAGAATCATTCTGTGGGATTGTCTGCCAAAGTAATTTATTTGATTTATCATAGGCCGTTATTTTAGTATGCGTATCATCCAAAACGAAATTGTTATTGGTTGTCGAGTCTAAAAGTGTAATTGCAATAGTATCGTTTCTTTTAAAAGTTCTTTCTCCTTTGTAAAATTGATTTAATGTATCTGAGATTACCTTGTTATCTAATATCCTGAAATCAAATGCTAATTTTAATGTTCCTTCTGAATGCTCCAATATTTTCATAAATCCACTAAATTTGAAATAGAAAATATCATCAGGCAGATGAACATTACTTGCGAACACATATATGGTGCCAATATTCCATTTCTTATCATTAAAATCTAATTTTGAATTGAGAGGATAGTCAGTGTTATTAAGTGCAATTTTAATATTGAGGCTATGACGACATGGTTTAATATTGCCGGAATCTTTGGAAGTTACGTCAAAACTAATATATGCGTTATGTCCTATCCCACAATAATTGTAACTTTCAGTAGCATTTTGATTAACTAATTCTAAAACATTTTGAGCATAGATATAAGGAGAAAAAGTGAAAAAAAGCATTACAATCAAAGCCAATTTTTTCAATTTCTGAGAAATATGTCTGATGGATTGTTTCATTATAATATTTTGTTATGTGATTCTTTTAAAACTGTTCATTACAGATAGAAATTGCAGCAGTCTTTTCAATTATTGCAATTTAAAATCTCTTACTACAATTTCTTTTAATTTTTTCACTTGAAATAATATTGTTGAATTATTCTGAAAGAGGTTCTGGAGGAGGTGCAAGATGCCCACTAGCTGTAAAAGTTTTTTTGTACTTCATAATGAATCCCTCATTGTCAAACTTTTTATATGATTTGAATGTACTTCGCTTTGCCAGGTTTTCCACATATTTTAAAAAGCCTTTTAAACTGTCGGGTAAAGTATGAGGTAAATAATTAATTATATGCTCAGGTTCTTTTTCAAATTTATAAATAATGTAGAAATTATATCCATCATAAATTTGAACCGTACCTGGTGGATTTTCATCAAATGATTGAGGATATATCTTACCATATAGATTTCTGGCTATGAGATTTTGTAATGTGTCAGAAATTTTATCATAGTAATAGTCAGTCTTCTCAACAATACCTTTTATGACTTTTGATTTGGCATAATGAATTTCTTTGATACTGTCAACATACTCAATGTATTTCCTTGCATGTATCAAGGATTTGTCCCAACCCAATTTTGATTATGCTCTATCCAAACAAATTTCTCAATTTTTGGTTTGTCTGCTTTTTTATTACAAAAGGTAAATAAAAGGCTGATAAGTATGAAAGTTGCTAATTTTTTCATTTCATTAATGCTTGCTAACGATTGGCTTGCCGCACTGCAGCAACTTCCACTATATTCGCTCTTAAATCTTTATTATTTTTAGGGGCTTTAAATTTATTCATTTTCAGTGGATTGTTTTTATTATCCGATTGTAAATGCTTACGAATGTTTACAAATGATTAAAATCGGATAAAGATTTTCATGGTGTAAAAGTAGTAAAAAAATTGTTTGATTGTTGAATTGATTAATTGGTTAATTGTTCATGGGACCTTGGGGACTTTGGGGTGACACGCGTTGGGAAATGCGCGCCAACAGAGATCATTAAAATTGCGTTTGGTTTCAGCAGGCAGTTGCAATAGTTGCGAGCTTGAACTGAATGCCTGTGGTAATGTAAATTTCGATATGAGTCGTTATGGAATTGAATTTCTCGCTTCACCCAGGCATTGCGATGGTGTTGTTGTTACCGGACCCATTGTTGCCAACAGTTCGGAATCGCTGAGGATTACAATGGAAGCAATACCCCAGCCAAAGATACTGATCCTTGTTGGTGCATGGGCCATAAGCGGCAGAGCCTTTGCTGAAAGCCCTGCAGTTGACAGGCACTTACTGAATGTTTTAAAACCCGATCTCTATATTCCCGGATGTCCTCCGCATCCATTGACATTCATTAACGGAGTTTTGAAATTGATAAGATAATTCAGGGAAAATAATCCCTTTATTATTTAATAAAATGATAAAGGAACAAGCTTTTGCTGAATAACTTTTTTCCTTCCTATTCATAAAATGAAGGTAAGTTCCCAAACACCGGTTCATACAATTACATCACCCTTTCATACAATCAGTATTTGCGTCCTTAAGATCAATGAACAAATGCATACAATCATTTCTTCCGCGCTTTGCATCATTGTCAGCATTCATAGAATGAATGTTTGCATAATTACAATCATTGCAAGCTAACACAGGTTGTATTCATGCATGATCACATTCAATGTTTTTATTCATAGCATCATTGTAATCTTACATTGATTCATTGCAAGCAAACATAAGATCAATGCAAGCATGTTTTGATTTGATTTGTAAATGTAAAGGCTAACATGAATTTATTATTCTCCTGAAGTACGCAATAATACTTTCGTAGATTTTTTTTCACTGCAATTTTTTCAAAAAAAAGCAAGCTTTTTTTTTGGACTTTTCATGTGATTCTGACAACCTTTCTTCGTGGTTAGGGTAAAAGGCAATTTATTATTGATTGTTTTTTTAAAATTATTTCCGTTTTTGTGATTTTTTAAAAGTTAATACGGGGATGTGGTAAAAGAAGGACAATTATACGTGCAGATAATAAAAGCATAAGGACAGAGAAAATGAAAAGTGATCAAAGAAATAAGTGAAACAAAACACCCGAAATTCATGATGTGAAAAGGGTGTGGAATTAGAAAACCAATCGAATAATTAACGGAATAATTAATAATTTAAATTTTTAAAACTATGAAAAGAAAAAAAGTGGTGCACAATTACAAGCGGTATTCTGCATCAAATCTCTATGTTTTTGGGAAAAGTGTAAGAGAAAAAATGACAGACAATGATTCATTTCCGAATCCTGACATTCCTCTCACTGAAATGGACACTTCGCTCGAAAATCTACAAGCAAAAATTGTAGCCGCTTTTGACGGCGGTAAACAAAAAACGGCGGAATTATTAAGAGCAAAAAATGAAGTAAACGAATTGCTGTTCACCGAAGGATTGTACGTGGACAGAATAGCCAGGGGCAATGAGGCTTTGATTCTGAGCAGTGGTTTCAATTGTACAAAAGATGCTTCTCTGATTTCAATTCCTGAATTCAGTGTAAAAAACGGTAAATTTCCGGGTGAAGCAATTCTGAGTTGCAGGACGGTCAAAGGTGCAGGCGCTTACATTTGGTCAATGAATGCAGGCAACAATGTTCTTGATGAAGAAAGTTGGAAAGTGGTAGGCTATTCAAGGAAAGTAAAAGTTACCATAACAAACCTTGAAAGCGGACAGCGTGTTTGGTTTCGATTTTGTGCAGTAACCTGGGATGATTTAACACCCTGGTGTGATCCTATTCAGATCATGATCATTTGAAATTTTAAGTGACTTTTGACCTTTGGCTAATGCCCAATGTCTTTTACCCTTGAAATAAATTACACTCCGCTTTTATTCTTTGAATCTTCCGTACTTTTGCAGTG
>CAISZK010000127.1 GCA_903889915.1 uncultured Bacteroidota bacterium | reverse complement strand
TTTGCAAAGAAACAGTATTAAATACTAAACTTTTTATGCTTGAAGAATTTTATTTAAACAAAAAAAAGTTAATAAATACATGGGGGTGAATAGTTACAAAAATATAAATGCGGCTTTACCTCAATCTAATTCTTTCATTCAGGTCAACAATGGTGAAAATAAAATTGCTTCTAAAAGTGAAAACAATATTAAATTACCTAATGTGCATAAAAATAGTAAAAACCCCATTTTAGCCACAATTGATCCTTACGGTGTGGGTTCAAGTATGGCAGAAATATTTAAGAATTGGGTAAAACTTAGTAAAATGAAATAAAAAGCTTACTAACTGAATTCGGAATTTTTAGTTTTCTTAAAAATTTTAATAAAATTAAAATCCACCCATCAGAAAAATATCACTGATGGATTACAATTTTATTCCTCAAAACCATTAAAGGGAATATCATCATCCGGATCTTTGTCAAAAGGGCCAATTCCGGGTGGGTTGAACAATCCCCAGCGGTCAATGATATAATTCCATTTATCAAAGCCAGCAACCCAATCAATAAATAATAAACGGTATTCTTCCACCAGGTCCCGGACAATTTGATAGTACTCCATTTCCTTAAATCCAAACTCTTTTAGAGAATGAGAATGAACAACAAGATCGCGTGCAGCTTTGCGTATAATGGCTGCAGCTTCCATTTTGAGGTCATAGAGACCGCCACCTTCTGCTCCGGCAATTTTCACTGTCAATTGCGCAGCATCCGAAAACATAAAGCCTTTTATGTACTGAAGATGTTCATTGTCTTCAGGAATAAGTTCACCTATATGGCGAACAACATCCATTATTTCCTGACCTTTAAGGAAAATAGGGAGGTTCCTATAATTTCTTTCTTCGTTTTCTTCTTCGTCATCAAACATAGCTTGTCAATTTAAAAAAAGTAAAATTTTGTTGTGATGTAAATTCAGGTACAACCAGGCAACAAAAGAAAATAATAATTGGTGAACTACTGTTAAACTGCAGAGTTCAATTTTTTTTCAAAAGTACAGGAATTTTATGTTATGTGTATCTTGGCTCCCCCCGTTTTTTTTAAATAGATTATGCAATAACAAATGAAGGCAGGTGGCTTTACCGAATATCATTATTATTAAAAAACCTGATATTAGAGAAGAAACTGATTAATGAAAAATCTTGAGAAGTGTTATTGGCTATTTTTTTTGACATAGACTATCATAGCAAAGATCACCAATCCTGCAGGTCTTATAGCGGCTTATAACAACTGTTAGAAATTCAATTGTCAAAAATAAAAACTTATTTTTCACTTGGTATTTAAAAAAATATTTATTTTTGGAGAGAATTCTGTGATCAAATAATTGACGATTTATTGATCTTTATCAAATGACAGCTTTAGTCGAAATATGAGCATCAATCTATTTTGGTAAAAATGTTAAGGACGACTGAATACTATTCTGGATCACCTTCATTCTTTTTAAGGGAGAAAAGAAGCTGTAATTGCTGTCATTCTTGAAAATTATTAATGATTATGATTTAGCGTGCATGCGAAGAATATTGAATGTTGATAAGGCTAATGCTCCCTGAAGGTAAGGTTTGAATCTAATTGCAAAATGAAACTTTACGTGAGACCTACTGATTTCATAGCGGACAATTATTTTGCAAAAAAAATCACAGCTTACAATTATTCAATTATTCAATCAAATTTTAATAAAATCTTAGTATGAAAAAATTAATACTCGTATCATTTTTATGTATTCCATTTTTTTGCCAGGGACAGTTCTTCAATATTGGTTTTATGGGTGGTCTTGGTTTCGGAGGGTTAAAAGGAAATGGAATGACAATCAAAACAGGCATAAACCCTGAAATTGGAGTGATGTTTAAATACAACTTCACAGAGAAAATATCTATCCGGACATTTGTCACAGGCGATCCTCACAAGATAACATTGAAAAGCGGCAAACAAGTGGATATAGATTATAATAATTCTACCTATACCATTATTGATGCACCAGACTATTCCTTTGGTAATTTTGGGGTATCTCAACATCTGGATTTGACTTATATTGTTGTTGAAGACAAGTTTGATGTATCAGCTGGTGTATTCTGGACTGGCCGATTTGCTTCTATGGTTACATCAGATCAGCCAAGAGTTTTTTACGCAGCCAGTAATGCTGATATTCTTTCTCAACCCCACACACCAGAAGTTTTTTTAACGCAGACTGATGATGAAGAAAACATCACGAATCTTTATGCATCTGATCAAATACAGAAAGCTATGAGGTCTGTAACAGGTGGCGTATATATAGCTGCATCAGCAGGCACAAAAAAATTAAAAGCAATGGTCAGGTATGATTTGTCTTTGAAAAATTATTACTCAAAATTTTCAACCAGCAATAAACTTAAAGAAGGATTTTTCAGAATAGGATTATTGTATTATATGAATTAGCACTAAGAACATTGGTCATTTTATTCAACTAAAAAAACAAAACATGAAAAAATTTTATCTTTTATGTACTACTGCAATATTATGTATGATCCTGGTTGCAGCAAGGACTTTCGCACAGGATAAGCAGTTTGATTATAAACTTTCAAGCGGAGGCATGGTGTATGCCATGGAGAAATGCGGTGATGATGAATTTTTCGTCGTATATGGCAAAATGCTACTTTCGAAAAATGCTTCCAAAAACTTGATGAAGTTTGATAAAGATTTGAAGGCTGAATGGACAAACCCAATAACTTTTTCAGGAACAACCATTGTCAATATTTATTCTTACACTGATCCGGTTACCAAGGTCACCACAGGTTATATTTATGGTGGAGAGCAGTTCATTCAGGTATTATCTGATGGCACATCAAAAGAAAAAAAGACATTGATACCAGAGAAAGAACTGGAGAATGTTGCAGCCATTTTTACCAATGCCCGTGGATTAAATATTATTTGCCTTACAGGTGAAAAAGATGATCCCACAGCTAAAATGAATTGGTATGTTTTTTCACATAGCAGTCTTACGAAAAAAGTAATGAATATTACATTGCCATCCCCAACGGGTGCAGATAAAAGTGATCTTAAAAACGGCTGGTTATTGAACACTGTTTCTTCGACCGGATTGTACTTTGAATTTGTATCCTATAAAAAAGATGTGAAATCTACTGACAAGTCTATTTTGGAGTGTAATGTTGTAAAGGTTGACAGTACCGGGAAAACAGGCGATATTGTAACTCTTGATCTTGAAAGGGACAAATACAACATTATTCCGGCTACATATACCCCCATGGTGGAAAATATTACTATTGTTAAACCGGAATTATATTCTGCTTATTCAACTACACATTCAGCAGGCAATTCTTCTGTCTCCTTTGTTCCTCTTCACAATACCTATATGGGGCTTATAATTGATGAAAAAAACAAAAGTATTTACACTGTCGTTAGCTCAAATGATGATCTTAAAGTATCGAATGATGGTACTCCTAAAAACCAGTCGTTGGGAAGAGCTTATCCTATTAAAAACCTATCTGTGATTGTGTATGATTTAACGGGTAAAAAAATAAATGAATCAACCTTTGCTAACACGCCAACTGCTCTGGAATCTCATGATGATTGTAGCTACCATGCCAATGATATTGATTTATGTCTTTTACCAGGAAAAGAAGGGCTGATCTGTAAAGTTGTAAACAACGCGAATGGTAATATTTTCGAATTGAATACTGACGGTTCTGTTGACAAGCAAAACAAAATATCCTTATTCGCTTATACGTACTTTACTGCTCATCATAGTCGCGATACATATTCACAGGTATACACATCGAAAAACGATTATGAAACTTCTCCTTATTACAATGGGGACAGCGCTCCTGAGTGTATATACTTTAATAAATTGGACAAAAAAACCAAAGAATATTATTGCAGATTTATTACTATGAAAAGCGGGAATGTTTTTGCATACGTGGATGATAAGGAAAATGTGTTAAAGCTAAACTACTTTATTAAAAAATAGTCTGAATACTTATAGGAGTACTTAAGGAAATGTCAAACCCCTGCTGAAGAAAATTCAATAGTATTAATTTTTAAAAAAATATATTTGCGTTATTGGCTCACTTTATTTTTTATTTTCGTTTGTAGTTTTATATACTCACAGACGTACTGGAATCGTTCGCACGTGATAACCGCTTCAGCAGGGGTTTATAATTTGTATAAGTTAAAAGTGAAATCTGAATTTGATTCACGTGGTATTGTTAATTATAATATCTCCAATTCCTTTCCTTCGCTTCACCTAAAATACGAGTATTTTATTGAAAGAAAAACATCCATAGGCTGTGAGTTTTCATATGCAAGAATACATGCCACCTTTTCTAAGGACAAGCCTATACTGGCTACAGGGCAGGACACAAATTTTCATTATGAAATTTCTACATCAAATCCGGCTGTAGCACCTTTTGTTTCTTTCCACGCAAATAATCATAAGCTGTCACCTTTTCTTACGATTGGCTTTCAAATTAATTTTATCTCTGATAAATTTATTAAAACCAATGACCCTAATGTAGGCAAGGAAGATTATGCTACCTTTGATGAAAGTCCGGCTAAAACTTTTTTCGGACAATTAGGCTTGAGCTACATGATTAGCGAAAAATGGGGAGTGTCTGTTTATGCTACATATTTTCCCAGCCTGTTTGGAGTGAGCATTTGGTATAGGGTAAGAAAAGAATAATACTTCCCTTTGTTATTGAATTTAAGTTTAATTTTTCCAAACGCACATACACTGCGTTTTGCTTATTTATCTTTGCAGTGAAATTTATAGCCGTTATGGAAAGAGAAAATAGAAAAGTTGTGGTTAAAACAACACAGGAAACAGTAGCAGATCCTTCTCAAAAAACATTTGAGAGTACGGAAGAAATTCCAAATACAATGCTCTATTGTCGCTATACTACATCACCTGTTTTTGTTGCTAATTGGTGGATCAACATAAGCAAGACCTGCTACCTTGTAAATTTGTTTTCTGGTGAAAAAATAGAAATGATAAGCGCTATTGGGGTTCCTTATGCTCCTGCGAAATATCATTTAAAGAAATTTGGAGATTCGATAAACTTCATCCTTATTTTTCCACAAATCCCAAAAGCATGGGCAACATTTAATCTGATAGAAAACACTGGTGCCGACAGGCCACTTTCATCGCGTGGTTTAGTGCGAAATGATACGGGTATTTATAGGGTGGTTGTTTCGTAAAAAATTAATTTTATTAAAAAATGAGGCAAAGGATATGACGATGTAATATCGTTTACCTATAATTCGCTTAAGTTCGAATCTCTTTCAAAATACTACACTTCATAGAACTTTTCGAAACGATAAGAATACGCACCAATAATTTTCGTCAATATTTCTCAAGGCATTTTTTAAACAAATCAGTAAGTCTTTTTACGAGCCATTTAGGCTTTTCCACTTTCACCTGATCACCTGCGCTAAGGAGCCACATGACGAACTCATGGGTGATGATGAATTTAAAATGTACGTGGATGTTTCCTTTTTTATCTTTATCAATACACTGCGAATGATGCAGAGGCTGGCTTTCAAGGTAACGTGCTTCAAGAGGAGTTACAGATATTGTGATGTCTTCAGGTTGTCCTTTCAATGCTGTAATTCCAATTACGTTGTTGAAATAATTTTCAGGATCAAAACCCGGGAAGATTTTATAAGTAGTTTCAACGGGCATAATATTGGATATACGTTCCAATCCAAAGGTAAGTATATCATCATACTTTTCGTTCATGCCAATAAGGTACCAACGATTGTGGTATTCTTTAAGTAAATAAGGATGGACAGTATGATTCAAGGATCTGTCTTTCTCGAATGAATAATAGTCAAATGAAATTACTTGTCGTTCCTTAATAAAGCCTACAAGGTCACCAAGATTTTTACTACCCGAATATGCTACGGGTTTTTCAACCTGAACAAAACGATCGAATTCATCTGACTTAAGACTTCTTCTTATATTCAGTGTGTTTTTAATTTTATCAATAGCATCACTGAATTGCTGTAGTATTTCAACTTCCTTGAATTGCTCTAATATGGCGGCACCAAATTC
This sequence comes from uncultured Bacteroidota bacterium, assembly GCA_903889915.1. Lineage (GTDB taxonomy): Bacteria > Bacteroidota > Bacteroidia > Bacteroidales > CG2-30-32-10 > CAISZK01. Next base: position 12,526 of record CAISZK010000127.1, on the reverse strand, counting down.
TATTGCATCCAGATCACTTTCCGTTAGCGGTACTTTGGATATTGAATAGTTTGAATCGGTGTAATAATATCCTTTGTGATGGCTATGATATTTTATGGGTGCTTCATAACCCAACGCCATATCGAAGCGCATAGCATAAATATCTTTCTGTATAGTCGAATCTGAAAAGCTTTTCCCAAGCATATTGGTACATTCTTCAATAAGCATTTCAAGAGTAGGGAATGGGCGTTGTCTGTTCCTTAAACAACAGTCTATAATGCGATACCGGATAGCAGCTTCTTTGTTTTTCATACTTAAAGATGTTTATTAACTGCGCAGTGTTGTTGCGCAGTTAATATGAATTTTGCAAAATGATTCATCAAAAATAAACAATCTTTAATAAATCAAACTATGAAACAAAGAATATCGTGTTAGTTTAAATCATGTTTTAAGAGGCAGGTTTAATTTTTTTAAAATTGACAGCATATAGGCACTTATTATTTTAAGATGTTCCACGTAATGCAATTTAAAACTCCACCATTTCTTGCTATGTCTTCAGCGCGAATGAACCTTACATCACTACCTTTAAATAGTTCCTCGAAATGCTTAACAGCATTGTCATCGCTTTGTATACCGAAAGTAGGGACTAAAACAAAATCCTTCATGTGAAGATAATTTAAGTAGAGTCCAATAGCATCAGATGACTTCGAGTAGTCAGGTTGGTAAGGAACCTCACGATAATTAAGTCCGGCATTCCTTAAGACCTTGCGTAGATTCACAGCAAACTCAACATGCTCTTGTTTTGTTTCCTTTGAAAAATTGTTTATTAAAACAGTATCCTCGGAAAAATACCGAACCAAACCATCAGCGTGGCCAGTGTATTCTTTAGGAAACGCTGGAATAATAATTACCTTCACCTCGAACATTTCTTCTAGCATCTTCAATAATAATTTCTCTGAATACTGTGAGTTTTCTATAAAGATTTTATTGGTCATGATCACGAAAGATTTACCTTTTATCACATTCCCACCATCAATAAGTATATCCGACTTCTCTGCTGAAATTGCAATTTTACTGCAAACCAAATCCGCATCTGTAATGCGATTCTGATAAGTTTTAAAATTGATGAGGTAATCCGGCCTGTATGTAAAACTGATAAACCTGTTTTTACTTAATTGTATTGGCATGTAATCAACAGCCCAAATATCCCTGGTATCAGGCAACACATCTGAAGTCACGTTTGAAAGCCTGAATTCAGAAATAAGATTGTTGAAAAAAACAGGATGCTTCTTTTCGAGCAAAGCTGAAACATAAACGAAGTTGGTTAGGTCATCTGTTATCATGGGCAAAATTTAATTTTATTAAAGAATGATCGAGTGCGAAAGTAATACTTGAGTGCGCAGTGAGTATGCGTAGAGAAAAAATGATAAAGAAGAGATATAGCAATACTTAAAAAAACGAAGAAGGTTTTTTCTCTATCCTGAGTAATTCTGAAATTTTTTCTTTCAGGAAATAATCAACCACTGTGGGGTAGTCGGAATTTGTTTATTCATTCCTCCTATTTCATAAGGGTTCGTTAATATTCAATCCTTTTAACAATACACACTAAATTAAAGAATAATTCAGGTTGCTAATTTCCGCAGTATTTTTCAATATGCTCATTTCTGCAGCCAGAACTCGAACTTGCTGCTAATAGTTCACATGTTACATTTATCCCTTTTTCACCCTGCTTTCAATAATGGATGTCATTTCCATCGTGATCGCATTCCAATCGGCAAACAAATCTCTTAGGTAAGTATCATCATCATGAATTTCCTTTGATGTTAAAGCATCCACATATCGGAACCTGTCAGCAGGACATGGGTGTGTGTCATCTTCAGTAGTTCTTGCATTCATTTGTTTATTCAGTTCTTCTTCTATCGTTTGCTCTTGTCCTCCTGATATTTCATACAGATTAAAGATTTTGCGTTCTGCGAGCTTTGCCTCTTCAATTTCGAAATTAGCCAGTGCCTGAAACTCAATCTCCCTTTTTATAACATACGTCAGACCGTTTTTAAAAGCTTCCTTACCGTATGTCTGTGCAGCCACCCTATCGGCAAGTACTTCCTGCAGTCTTGTGGCGCCATGACTTATTCTCCGGAAGATAAAATTATAGAGTCTCAGAAATTGAAAAGCCAGATTCCACCATAAGGCTTGTCCTGCAATAAAAAGAGCTCTGTAGTATTGAAACATATTGTTCCGCATCCTGAGTGCTACTGCTCCACCGGCGGTATCACGATGTGAAAAATGTCCGTATTCATGTGCTAGCACTGCTCTGAAATCATGTGTTCTGAAATCCTTCACTACGCCTGCACCCAGAATTAGAACACGCCTGGTCTTATCTTTCATCTGCTCGCGCCACTTGCCACGTTCGTAAACTGCAAGGTCGCAAAGCGGGGTAATACGTATCTCATCAATAGTGCGTGTCCCTATGGTCTTTGCCACTTCAGCAGCTAAATCAAACAATCGTGGAGCTTCCTCAGGTTTTAATGCTCTGCCGGGATCCTTATAGTTCACCTTAAAAGTAAGTGTACGTATCATCCAGTAAATAGTAACGCAGGATCCTATCACCAGTGCGATCGTTATCCCTATCGGTATGCGACCAACCAGCAGGAAGAAATAGATGAGTCCGCCTGCAAGCGCAATAACACCTACGAGAATGAAAGGCAAAGAGAAATAGTAATACACCCCTCCAACGTTGATCAGAACCTTGTATATCTTTCGCAAAGTTCTGCCTTTTTCAGTAATAGCACCACTGCGATAATTCCTTTCTATGGAGGACAGGGTAAGATTTGAAAGAATCTTACCCATAACAAACAAAATGAAAAGTCCAACCACCCAGAAAGCTGCAAGCCCAAGGAAACCATATTCCACTTTTTCATTACGTGCTTTGCTTTTTACTCCCGAATTAAGAAACGTCTGCACTGACTCTTCATCCAGACCCAGTTCCTGTGCCTTGTAAATCTCTTTTTCGGAAGTCAGCCAATTTTCATCAGCAGCTTCAACGATAGCGCCAAAGTAATGCGTGATCATTTCATCAGGATAATTCCTTCTCAGCGCTTTTGTGGCTGATCTGAACCTTTGTTCAAGATTCAACTCCAATGATATTTGCCCGATAGATACAAGGATGGAGATGTCGTTGCCATCGGGCAGTGTTTGGGCTTCCTCCAGCAGGTCCAGCGCTTTGCCAAGGTTTTCTTCTGGGGCTTTGTGCCCTCTGTCAGTGTAATTGTAACACAATGCAAGGCTCAGCAGATTATATGCAGAGCGGTTGACTGCCACTGCGCTGTCGCAGTATTTGATTGCATCCTTAATATAACCAACCTGCATTCGAACTCCACCAAGTCGCCTCAGTGCAGGGTCAAATCTGGGCGCTTTCTTTACAACCTTCATAAACAGGCTATCAGCAAGAGTAAGATCATTTTTGTCCATTGCGTTGGTAGCTTTTACGAATACCGGCACCAGCGATGAATCAATCGCTTTCAGCTGTTCTTCAATCTTGCGTTCTTTTACCTGATCACGAACGATGGTGTTTGCTGAAAAAAGCTGCAGCGAAAGCAGGAGCAACGCGAATAGTGTTTGGATAGTTTTCATAAGTGTTTGGATAATTTTATTACTCTTGATTAATTTGAAAAATTAGAAATGTCCGGAGAAAAAGGAATGGTGCAAAGGAAATAATTTGTAGGGGACAAGCTGTCTTTAACTGAATACAACCATACACTGTTGATTTCAGTTTTCGAGAATTGCTTGCCTCTGAAGATCACAAACTCATTAGTTCCTGAACTCATATTTTTAATTTAATTCCTCAAAATGCTATCTCTCGAATTCACTCTTTCAAGATTTCAAATTCCATAATTAAAACGTGACAAAAAAACAAAACTGCTAATACGTAACACATCCCAATATTCTTTACTCAGGCATTTGCCGCCCCGTTCAAGGGCGTGTTGCTGCATGTTTTCTATGGTGTAATCGCTTTTCATCTTCATTAATTTAAATGGATTCAAAGTTATTCAAAATCTCTTTTCATCAATCATTCAATTGGTGATTAAATTTATTGCGAGAACAGTTTTTATTCATCATGATTTTCGGTCATAAACAGCCTACTTCCGTTAGTGGTTTTTAATTCCTGTTATTAAAAAGTGGTTGACCGCAAATCTCAACGCGAAACTTTTTAATCAATATTTTTCACTTCCAGCCATTCCATATCCGTAAGGTTTAAGGCGAACAAGCTTCCCATTCCCTGAATATCCTTGTAAACACAACCTCCATCAATATTAATATTTCGTTTCAAATCCTGTGATTTCAATTCAAAAGATGAAAGTGCATCATGTCCATGAATAACTTTTTTCCCTTTTAACTGTTTTGACTTTCCGGCAAAATCACGGGTCCACAGCATCGCATGGGTATCTTCAAAAATATTTTTTTCAAAAAGATTAAATCCGGCATGGACAAAAAAACAATCCTCCGATTCAAGGAAAAACGGTAAGGAATTGAAGAAATCCAGATAAACAGGCGACAGTTCCGAAATCGTGGATATGCCAAAACTCCATAGTGTATGACCGCCCCCGTTTTTCATCCATAATTCAAATGCATCATCACTATTGCTAGAATTGAGCAGCATTTGTTCGTGATTGCCCCTGAGCGTGAAAATTTGATAATGGTTACTTCTTAGTTCAAGAATAAAATCAACCACTCCCCTGCTGTCTTTGCCTCTGTCAATATAATCACCGATGCAATAAACAATATCAGAATTGCAAATTTGAATTTTATCAACTATCAGGCTTTTGAAAGTCTTTGCACAACCATGTATATCTCCTATTGCGAATGTGCGGGGCATGGGCTCAATTTCGTTTTATCTTTTGTTGGTAAATAATCCGTTTTCTATGATGATTTTATTAAATACTATTACTGTTGCTTCATATTTTACAGGGTCATCATAATACCAGGTAACTTTTAAACATTGTATTTGTCTCTTGTTTTGGCTTCAATTATGACCATTGGTTTTAAATTTTATTTTCTTCAAAACACTATCCTATTAATACACTCATCCAAGATAATAAATCCCATTATTAAAATTGGACGATCGCATACCCGCGATGACAGAAAACTTTTTAAAATCGCACTGTCATTTATTTTCGAAAATTATTTTTTCATGCCTTCAATTTTTTCCCTGGCTATTTCTGATAAAATATAAGAACCGGATTTTTTTGAACCGACAAACAAAACTCTATCTTTCTTTTTTAGTATTTCCATATCTCGATCCAAAGTCCTCAATGGAATTTTTAAAGTTTCACGGATTGGCTTTTTAAAGACAGAATGCATAGTCCATATAAATTTAATAATCAGGCTTAACCGGTCACTTACCAATTCATTTATCCCGCCAATTATTCCGCCACTTATTATGCCTTTCATTCCACTCTTTGTTTCACCCTCTATTCCTCTCTCTATTTCGCACTTTATTCTGCCAAATGTGAATGCCCTGAATTAATCCCTATTTACAATTTCATTTATTTTTTTCATTTGCTGATTATGGACACTTTGTCCTTTATTATGTCCTATATTAATTACTCTCATTTTATAAATAGGTTTATACATCAAAGCCTCCTAGAAAGAATATGCCTTTTTCTGTCAAAACATATTTTTGGTTAGGGTCTTTTGGTTTTTCTTTTATTGTTTGCTCTATGATTTCATCTTTTCTGAGTGGATTCAGGTACATATCCATAAATTTATCCCTGCTGCCAAATTGCATCATTTCCATAAGTTGTTCTAAAGATGTTGGTAAAATGGCGCTAATCATTAATCCCAAAAGATTAAGGTTTCTTTTAGGCAATAGCATCCCCCCTTTTTCAGTCCAGCTTGCCCCCTTTTGAAAATCATCAAACGCTATTTTATTGGTTCTCTGTATTCTTGAATTTTGAAGCATGCCCCCTTTTTCAACCCAGCTTGTCCCCTTTTGAAAAAAGAATTCATCAGGATCATCCATTTTTGAGAATTCATTAGAGATTGCCATTTCTTTTAATCTATTGAGGCGGTCTTTACCAAATTTTTCTAAATCCAAACCCAGAAATTCAATCAGCATTTCCGCTCTGTTTCCCATGATTTCTTGTGATAGCGGAATAATGGTTTTAAAATTATCATCCTCTATAAATATAGGTTTTGCACCATTGGCGTATATTTTCAGGTATTTATTTACATTTCGCACACCAGAACCAATTTCATCAGTCCACCTGAATTCATTGAAGAACCTGCGTATATTCGGGTTCTTGGCATAAGGACTGAAAGTTTCCAAAGATAGTGTGCCACGGAAAAGAACTTTATTAGGATTGCTCGTTTCAACCCTGTCTTTGTAAATAATAAACTCGGTAGAATAATTATTTGTGTATTCTCTGTGTACAATTATGTTTCCGACAATTTCACGAAAGATAAGATTGCGCAAATCTTTTCGGACATCACCTTCAAGATAAAATTTATCATCAAGGTGCTTCTTTACGAAATCCATTAATTGCATGTATCAATCAATTAGGTTGGTACGAAGGGTTAGCCGGTCGTCCCAACGATCAAGGTTTTCTCGCCTTACCAGGGCTTCTATTTTATATGCAGGCAGAATACTGGAAATTATAGTATCAGTTCCAAATATCAGGGCTGCTGCCAATGTTAATCCTTCCTCGCCCATTGAAACATCTTTACGGTATAACAATGAACTACGCAGAATTACCATATTATCAATCTGCAACCAGGAATGTAGGGGATTAACAGTGTACAGCAATGCCCTTGCTTTTTCAAATAATTTCATATCCAAATCGTCTATAGACAGGTGTGGATAAATAATATTTTCGGTAAAGTTTTGACGTTTGCGGAAATAAATTTCAGAGATTCGTGCTTCGTTTGTTATTCTGAAATCACTATCATTTTCCCTGTCGTATATTATTCCGGCATGAGTGTGTACCTGCGAGCTGACAGGTATTTTAAGGCAAAGCAATTTTTCGCCGGATTTTTCAATTTCATAAATGGGGTAATTTACAGGCGGATTTATAACTTTGTTATTGTTGAGTGAGGTAACAATATCCTTTTTTATTTGTTCAGTGCATGCAGGGTCAATACCTGTAACTTTACCATCATTATCAGCCCCCAGTATTATTATTCCACCTTCTTTATTCAGGAAAGAACAAACTGTGTCATACAAGTCGGAAGGAACTTTGTTTCTTGCTTGCTTGTACTCTATGCGGGTTCCTTCTCCGCGTGCCAATGTTGTATTTAGTTCTTCTATTGTCATTTCATTTAATGTGACTTAAGGTAAGTTTTTCTTATTGCGTCTTTTTTATATCAAAAATCCTACAATTGCAAGCTTAGACAAAGAGCGAACTTGTTGACGAGCGCCTTTAGAGAAACAGCCCAAACACCCTCCAGAACAAGATCCCGGTGCACTATCACCTAACCGTTTAATAACAAATTTAAAATCAATTCGTGCTCTTCATAAAACTCTTTTATTTCAACACATGATTTTGCCCGCAACTAATTATTGTGCGGAATCCATCATGATTTTTTCTATAATAATCAATTAATTCCTTCCCAACTTACCTCCCCACCCATCTTAATTTACCATTCCCCTTCATCATCATCTTCATCATCAGATTCGGTAATACTAAAACCCATGTTTTCCACAAATTGTGATCTGTAATAGGCTGCGTTTTTAAAATCAGTCATTTTGCCATACACTCGGCTTAAGTTCAGATCGGCCAAAGTCATCAGCCATTTGTAATTTTCAATTTTTGAATTGTTGTGATGTATCTTCGTTTCTGCTTCCCTTATCTTCTTTTCAATAGCTTTTACGGCTTCCTCATCCCCTACACCAATTTTTTCAATATCCAGGTCTTCTATTTCGTTTTCGGCTTGCCTGCTTAATTTTTCAAGATCATCTATTTCTTCCTGTGCACACTCTTTGGCCTTATGCAGCAATGTTGCGCTTTTCTTCAGGTCGCTTTCAAATTCAAATGCCAGCTGGGCCATATTGTTATATGCTTCCGCAAAACGGGGTTTGAGTTTCAGCGCTTCCGTATAGTAATGCATGGCGAGGAGGTCATCCTTCCTGTCCTGGTAAATGAGTCCCATGCGGCAATATGCTTCCGGCTTCTGGTAATCTTTATCCAGATCCTTTTTATGTAATTCAAGCAAGTCGTCCGACACCTTGTCCTGGATGTGCATACTACCAATGCTGCGTACCACCCATTCATACTTCATGCAACAGTCAAGGGCACCGTCGAAACACTCCATCGCCTTCTCCCACTGGTTCATTTTCATGTAAACGTCGCCTTTCATCCTGTACATGTTTTCTTTTCCGTTATCAATGCGCTTATTATTCAGCAGATCATAAGTCCTCAATGCATTGTCCCAATCCTTTTGTTCTTCATAAAGTTCACCCAGTTCTATAATGGCTTCGTCACACATATATCCACGCTTTTTGCTCTTTTCCAGCCCGATCCTGATTGTTTCTTTGTAATATTTCGCAGCTTCGCCGGGATCCCCTATTTCGGAATACATGCGTGCCAGTACGTGATCAGCATCGGATGCAAATTCCTTTTCCTTGTCCAGTTCGAGTAAGCGTTTAGCCATACGGATCACATCCTCCGGTTCGCCGTTTACAGATTCATATATCATCAACTGCTGCAACAATGGAATCTCATCCTCGGGATGATCAATAATAGCCTGACGCAATTGATCTGTCAGCCTTGTAAAGTAGGTTTCCATGGGCTCATCAGGAACATGTTCCAGGTAGCTTAAACGACCGTGTCTATATGTTGCCATAATATCTGGTTTTAAAATTCATTATTAAATCTCTCACAACAGCCCGGCTCTTGGCTTGCAATCATGCATCAGTTTTACTCAAGCCACGTTACTGTTCACCGGGTTACATCCCCAACTACAGGATGAAAAAAATCCATAACGACAGCTTTTGGATTTTATTATGAATATTTGTTGAAATTTTAATTTTATTAAAAATGCTTCTTTTCAATACTCTCATTCAAGACGACTAAACTTACAGCAATGCAAATACCACTATGATGGACCACAAAAGCGACCTGACATATATTGCATCAATTTCGTTTTATCATCGGTTACTTTTTAATCTTTTTTCCCAGATTTTTCGAATTTCTTTTCCTATTTCAATAAAATCCTCATAACTGAATTCATCAGTTTTTGCATTGTTGCACCAATAACAGCAAAGAACAATGTTATTCATGTTGTAATCATCATTTGGATTTATTCTATCAATTTCCAATGTTCTGCCACGTGAATACAATCGTTTTGTTATGATCTGACCGCTTTCAATCATTTTCGCAAATTCACTTCTTTTTGTTTTGCAATATTCACATGTCTTTTCATAATCCTCATCATGTCCATATTTTTCATTAAATTTATCCAAAGGAAGAATTGTTTTAAAATACTCTTCATAATGTTTTTCCATTTCTTTAATCAATGGCAGGTTATTGGCTTCCCATTCATCATAGTCCTTTTTTAATTGAATTACAGTGAATTTATTATCAAGCTCATGAATTTGATCATTCTGTTTGCTGTATTGAAATAACTTACGATATATTTCACTTAAACGACTTTTTTCTATTTGGCTGGTATTCTCTACAAACGAAATATAGTTCTCCAAAGAAATAGTATTCAATTCATTTGACTGCTCTAATAGAGAAAAATAATAGATGTCAAATGATTGATTGAAGCTTCTATGTCTGATGTTTTTGTATCGGGAATCGGCAATTTTGTGATTTTCCATAATTGTTATTATTAATCATGTGAAGTTTGTTTAAATGATTATGCAATAGTATCAAGATAATTATACAATTCAGGCAGAAAAGCCCTGTCAAACTCAAACTGTGCTGCTGTTTTGGGTAAGCCCAAATCATTTATAAATGCGCCTCTCTTTCCCCAATAACACGGTTTGTTTTCAACTACTATAATAGCATCTTTACTTTCGAGCCACTGCCAAATTCTTTTTCCAATTTCAGGATTTGTAATTTTACTTCCCAAGTTATTCTTCCGCATGTATAGGATGAACTCATCATTCCCCATTGTAATTTTTGTTTTCATAGTTTTGTTTCTATTTAATTAATCCGAATTACCTTGCAATATCTTGTATGAATTTTGCCATCGCTCTTTTGTGAATATTTTTTGGTTCCATGTCCTTATTAAAATTACTAATCATTTAGCCATAAGAATTATGTGAAAGTTTTTGATTAAAAAAGAAGCAAATTAATTCTATCCATTTATTAACTTCTCAATCTTATCAAACCTCAAATATCTATCTTCAAAATCCCTTATCCATTGTTCATCCGTTTCTATTTTTACTTCTTCAACAAGATCTTCCATGAAGAGGATGTGAAGACCAAATTCCTTTTGGTTTTCTGTTTTGAGAAATTTAAAATAGCGCTTGAGTGCGTTGACACAATTTTCATTCTCTTTTGGGAATAGGTAAACAAAGAATCCTTCATCAAAGCCTGCATTTACTGGTGGGAGCATTGAAAGTGAAAGTAAATGATCACGCCAAATTTGCTCCAAAGATTTAGGCATTTTGCAAAGTGAAGCAATACCTTCTTCAGTGAATTTCCTTGATTTTTCGGCGACATCTTTATATCTCGGTTTGAAAGTTGCAGGTTCATCCAAAAGTGTTTCAGCATACTTTACTTCAATACCAATAAAACCTTTTCCACTGAGGCCATCATAACGAATAAATACATCAAAGGCCGAGCGGTCTCCTATGTATTTTATATCACCTCTACCCGGAGATATTTCAAATTCTATTGAAGTAATATTTTTTATTCTATCCCCGAAGATGTTTCTAAAAACCTTATTTGCCAATTCATATTCAGGCGTTATTAATTCTGCAAAAAGATTAAATGCCAAAGGTTGACTGGCAAGCAGGTTTTCGTATAAGCGATCTTTTTTTATCACTTTTCGTTCCTTACCTTCCCTAAATTCATTTTCTTCAATTTCTCTTTTTACTACGTCCTTAATTTTTTGAGTCAGAAAATTGGCTTCTTCACAGTATGCTTGTTCATTGTTGAGAAAGTTACCATAGATTCTTTTTAATGGAATTCCCTTCTCATCACGCCATATACTCTGAAGCAAACGAGCATTGGCAGCAAAAGCTGAAGCATCGGAATATTCAGTTTTGTATTGCTTTCGTAATTTTGGTGATGGTCTTTCCATAGCAAAAAAATCAATTGCTTGTTTAAAATCACTTTAAACTTTCCAATAATGGATTTATTAGAAGATTTATGATATGATTCGATGAAGTTATTTTTTCTAATGGAACGGAAATTCCAATAACCTTTTTACCTACTACGGTTTCATCAATCAATTTCTTGCTATCAATTGATATAAGAGCCATTGAGGTATTGTATTCATGTATTTGACCATCAAAATCATTTTTTTCATTCCATATTGGCATTGCCCCGGCCCAATATACCCAACTGGGCGTTAAATTATTTGAAAACAATGTAAAGCAACAAACTGGAGTAAATAGTTCAGGTGTTTTAATGCGCCATGGAACTGTTGAGAAGGTAAATAATTGTTTTTTATATTTCGCTGACTCATACTGGTGAAATAAATAACCAGATAATAAACTGTCAGCTTGCTTGAGATTATATAGACAATTAGATCTGTAATCTGATTCTGTCGGTTCTTTAAAAACATGTTCCCAATTAAATCTACTAAATTGTTTTTCTTCGAGCAAAAGATCTGCCGTGGTTAAAATTCTTACACAGTTTCTATAAATCTCATTTACGCATTGAAATGCATTCTTAATAGGACTTTCCATAACTTAAGGTTTTTATATTTATTTAAAATTCCATGAATGATAAGGACTGTTGCAATTCCATTCAAAAATATTCTCAAAAATTGGAACATTCTTGCCTTCATTACTTTCAACTGGAATGAATTCTATTGAAAATTTCTTTATAAAGACAGTGTCATATTTTGGCCATTCCTTTATTTCTTCATAAAAGAATCCCCAACAATCATTTAATAAAACGATGACATTTGAGAGTAAAGGTGATAAGGAACTATTTTTTTCTTTATTGTATGATTGAACTCGTTCTACCAGCCTGCGCCATGACAGGTAATAAATATCTGTTTTTGATTCTCCGATTTTATTCAAAATTTCTTCCCGTGATTCTTCGATCTCTTGATATGGAAAATTCACTCCGGGTGTTAAATAAATTACTCCCAAAGCTACGCCTTTCTCTTGTTCTGCTAATTGATTTAATTGTGAACAATATTTTGCTAATTGATCATTTATTTCATCTTCCTTTTCTGAGGCTTGACTGCTTTTACCAATATTTAATTTGACTTCAATAAAAATGGTTTAACTGGGTATCGTGTGAAATAGTTCTAAATTTCCATTGAAGAAAAGAATAGCAGATCTAAAGTTTTCAAATTTACGATACCCTTTAGCAATGACCCGCAGTTCTTGTATTTTGCCATTGAACCTCTCTGTTTTAGC
>CAISZK010000126.1 GCA_903889915.1 uncultured Bacteroidota bacterium | reverse complement strand
TTAGATGAATTCAATTCAATTATTGCAGTTCAATCTGCATTGAATTCACGCAATTGCAAACCTTCTGAACAAACCATGAATAACATTTTGAATTACTCCAAAGCTTTAAATGTTTTCAAGCTTAAACCAGCAGTCAACACCCGCTTTGTCGTAGTAAATTAAAAAAGAGTCAATAAATAAAAACAGGCGCCGGTATGGTGCCTGTTTTTATTTAAAAAAGACAGGAAGCGATATTTTCTTTTTTGTACAATAAAGTCAAAATTTAATAAAGGGATTAGAAATTTTGATAAATTTGTTCATTCGGAAATTTATTAAAAATGGACAAAAAAGAAAGGTATAAAAAATTCATTGAATACTTCAGTATTCACAGACCTGTAGCTGAAACTGAGCTTCATTTTACAAATCCTTTCCATTTGCTGGTAGCAACAATTTTATCTGCCCAATGCACAGATGTGCGTGTTAATATTATCACTCCTCCCCTATTTAAAAAATTTCCGACTCCTCAATCATTGGCAAAGGCCAGCTATGAAGAGGTTTTTGGATTCATTAAATCATGTTCATATCCTAACAACAAATCCAAACACCTTGTTGAAATGGCAAAAAAACTGGTAACGGATTATAAAAGTAAGGTGCCGTCAGATGTTGATGAATTACAAAAATTACCTGGTGTTGGCCGTAAGACAGCCAATGTTGTTGCTGCAGTAGTTTACAACCAACCTGTAATGGCGGTTGACACACATGTTTTCAGGGTTTCTTCAAGAATTGGACTTACAATAAATGCAAGGAGCCCTCTTGAAACAGAGAAGCAATTGGTAAAAAACATACCTGAAGATAAAATCCCTATTGCTCATCACTGGCTTATTCTTCATGGCCGTTATGTATGCAAGGCAAGAAAACCGCTTTGTAACGAATGTGGAATTACAGAAATTTGCAAATATTATGCAAAGTTAAAGGTTCAATAACCTTTGTTTTCATAGTTTCATTTTAAAGGTTCGCTATGAAAATAAATTTGAATAATTGACTTAAATCAAACAACAATTAAAAAGAAAAATTACAATTAAAATGAGCAATCTAAAACCAGGAGATAAAGCCCCCGATTTCAACGGGAATGACCAACAAGGCAAACTTATTTCGTTAAATAATTTCAAAGGGAAAAAATTAGTATTGTACTTTTATCCTAAAGACGACACGCCGGGCTGCACTGCAGAAGCTTGTAATCTCAGAGACAATTATTCCACTTTAATTAAAAAAGGATATGCAATAATTGGCATCAGCGCTGACAACGAAAAATCGCATCAGAAATTCGTTGAAAAATTCAAGTTGCCATTTTCACTAATTGCTGACACGGATAAGCAAATTATAAAAGCCTATGGTGTTTGGGGACCTAAAAAATTTATGGGACGCGAGTTTGACGGGATACTTAGAACTACCTTTGTCATTGACGAAAATGGAGTGATTGAAAAAATATTTTCAAAAGTTGACACGAAAAATCACACTTCTCAAATTATTGGAGAAGAAAAATAGTATATTTGGAGAAATCATTTTGACGAAAAACTAATCATAAACAATATGAATAAAGAAGAAAAAGAAAATACAGAAAAATTAAAAGCTTTGCAGCTAACCATGGATAAGCTGGAAAAGACTTATGGAAAAGGCACGATCATGAAACTTGGTGACAATGCAATTGACAGCATAGAATCAATTTCAACAGGTTCGATAGGATTGGATGTTGCATTGGGAATTGGTGGTATTCCAAAAGGCCGCGTAGTTGAAATTTTTGGCCCTGAATCAAGCGGCAAAACAACTCTTGCTATTCACGCTATTGCTGAATCGCAGAAGGCCGGTGGTATTGCAGCCTTCATTGATGCAGAGCATGCTTTTGACAGATTTTACGCACAGAAACTTGGTGTGGATATTGCAAACCTCCTGATCTCTCAACCGGACAATGGTGAACAAGC
>CAISZK010000125.1 GCA_903889915.1 uncultured Bacteroidota bacterium | reverse complement strand
ATGTTGTTCGGACACGTTTCCCAACGCGTTCACTATGCAAAAAATCCCGAAGGGATTTAACATGAATAGTAAAAATAATTCCGGGGTACAACAACCCTGGAGGGGTTGAATATTATTCATCGTCTGCAATCACCTTGTTCTGGTGTGTTTCCTAATGCGTTCGCATTGCAACTTTACATTGTTCGGGCGCTTTTCCCAACACGTTCGCATTGCAACTTTACATTGTTCGGGCGCGTTTCCCAACGCGTTCACTATGCAAAAAATCCCGAAGGGATTTAACATGAATAGTAAAAATAATCCCGGGGTACAACAACCCTGAAGGGGTTGAATATTATTCATCGTCTGCAATCACTTCGTTCGGGCGCTTTTCCTAACGCGTTCGCTTCTCAAATCTTAAAATACTTCACCACCCTAACCCCATATTCTGCCCCATTCCCCTGAACCGGAGAAACAATAATATTCCATGAAGTTTTCTTCTTTCCCCCATTAAAAAACGAGGTATAAAGCAGTATAGCATTCGTAATAATTGTCGCCGAACCCGCACCAATATTCACCAAATTCAATGTTGATAAATTTGCACCTGATTTGTATAGCCCATAAGCCACCTGTATTGCACCCGTTGCCAAAGCGCTGTAATGAACATATTGTGTCTGCCATTTTGGTGTTATCCCTGATGCATTCAAAGCTGTCAATACTGCGTTGACGGAAGTCAGAATAATTGTACCCGTTTGATAATTTACGTTTGCCCCAAACACGTTATTATTGTTCGTTTGCGCCTTGCTTTTACCCATGATCAGTGCAAAAGCGAGGAGTATGAAGATTATTTTTTTCATTTAATTTGTTTAAGTAATATTATTACTGGCTGTTTCTCAATAAAAGATTATAAAATGACAATGCTCAAAATTAAAAAATGACGGTAGATGCAAAGGTAACCAATAATTACAAAAGGATTAATGATCGGAACCGCCCACTCTTCTTTCGTTTTCTCATCCCCCATTTCCCAACATCCAACATCCAACATCCAACATCCAACATCCAACATCCAACATCCAACATCCAACATCCAACATCCAACATCCAACATCCAACAACTAACAACTAACCACAAACTCTTCAAACCCTTCCTACCCCACATTCTTTCCCATTTCCACCGCCTTCACCATCGCATCACTTTTCTTTATATCGCCCACTTCCCATGCTCCGGTTCCATAGATGATCCCCATTTCTTTTGGCCCCGTCAGGCAGGAAGTGAAACCCCTGAATTCTTCAATTGTTCTTTCCAATGCTGGTTTGCTTTTGACAGCAGCAGTCACAATGAAATAAAAATCCTTGTTCGTGATCTCCGTATAGCGTGCACAGCATCTGTCAATAAATGTCTTCATCTGACCGCACATGGTGTAGAAATAAACAGGTGTTGCCATCACGATAACATCCGAAGCGATCGTTTTCTCCAGCAATTCATTCATGTCGTCCTTTTGCGAACAACTTTTCCCTTTAAAGCAACTTCCGCAACCCGTGCAATAATTGATGTTTTTATTCCTCAGAAAAATCTTTTCTGTCTGATGTCCCGCTTCCATTGCACCTTTTGCAAACTCGTCACACAGCACATCTGAATTCCCGCCTCTCCGCGGACTTGACGATAACACTAAAACTTTCTTACTCATTTTTTCTAAAATTATTATACGGTTTCACCCACCTCTTTCAGCGCTCAAACCTTCATCCTCCGCCAACAACTAACAACTAACAACTAACAACTAACAACTAACAACTAACAACAAACAACAAACAACTAACAACTAACAACAAACCACAAACCACAAACCACAAACCACAAACCACAAACCCTCTTCTACCTGTTTATCAATTTTGCCGCACTGTCTGGATACCTGTTTCCCTGCACCTGTATCTTAGCTGCCGCTGTTTCCAGTTCATGAAGCTCATCCTCATTCAACACTATTGCTGCTGCACCCAGATTTTCATCCAGACGATCCAGCTTTTTTGTACCCGGTATTGGTACTATCCATGGTTTCTGTGCCAGCAGCCATGCCAGCGCTATCTGTGCCGGTGTTGCATTTTTGTGCAATGCAACCTTTGCAAGCAGGTCAACCATTGCCATGTTTGCTTTCCTGTTTTCAGGCGAAAAACGCGGAACGGTACTACGGAAATCTGTCTTGTCAAAACTTGTGTTTTCATTGATCTTTCCCGTAAGGAACCCTTTTCCCAGCGGACTGAAAGGCACAAATCCAATTCCAAGTTCTTCCAGTGTTGGTATAATTTCAGCTTCCGGCTCTCTCCACCACAGCGAGTATTCACTCTGAAGGGCAGTAACCGGTAGCACTGCATGTGCACGGCGTATGGTTTTAGCGCCTGCTTCCGACATGCCGAAGTGTTTCACTTTTCCTTCCCTTATCAGGTCTTTCACTGCTCCCGCAACATCTTCAATCGGCACTTCCGGATCAACGCGGTGTTGATAGAGAAGGTCAATTGCATCTATCCTCAGTCGTTTCAGCGATGCTTCTGCAACCTGTTTGATGTGTTCCGGACGGCTATCCAATCCTATCCATTGCGGGCCACCTTTCGGATCAACTTTGAAACCAAATTTAGTAGCTATGACAACCTTATCACGAAAAGGAGCAAGCGCTTCTCCAACGAGTTCTTCATTCACAAAAGGTCCGTAAACCTCGGCAGTATCAAAAAAAGTAACACCGCGTTCAACGGCTGCCCGTATCAGTGCAATCATTTCCTTCTTGTCGCCTGCAGGTCCCAAACCAAAACTCATTCCCATGCAACCAAGCCCCAATGCCGAGACTTCCAGGTTGCTATTTCCCAATTTACGTTTTTGAATTTTTGTTTCCATCATCACACAATTTTAAATTAAATGCAAAGTTATTTCATTACGATACGCCATTTACATTACCTCCAATAGTGATAACATTTTTTACCAATTTCCGTTGTCGCGCGTTTCAAACGCGTGCCCCCAATATTTTCTATTTTCTATTTTCTATCATCTATCATCTATCATCTATTTTCTATCATCTATTTTCTATTTCTTACTCAAAGCCTCCGTTGTCGCGCGTTTCAAACGCATGCCCCCAATATTTTCTATCATCTATCATCTATTTTCTATCATCTATTTTCTATTTCTTACTCAAAGCCTTCATCCAAATCCTCACATCCTTTAACGGCCTGTCATTGCTATCACATTTCATCGAAGCAATCTTATCCACCACATACATGCCACTGATAACTTCCCCAAACACCGTATAGGCCCCATCCAGATGCGGCGATCCGCCTATCGTTTTATAAACTTCGCGTTGATGCGCTGACAATTTCCACGGTTTTGTTTTTGCATAAGCGGCATCAACCTCGCCTTTGTATTTGGCCAGCATCACGTAGATGTCTGCAACATCATGCTGCTCCATTAATTTTTGAAACTTCTTTAATTCTGTGGAGTCTTTTTGCTTTTTAAGAATATCTATCAGGATAAAGGACTTTGTGTAGCGCTCTCTTTTCATTTCAGCCGAATCAAGACCTGCATCTGTGAATTTCTTTCCCTGCACTATATAAAACTGGCATGCTGACGAATATTTTTTCGGGTTTACATCATCACTTTCGCGTGCTGCTGCAAGGGCGCCGCGTTTGTTCAGGTATTCATCCACAAATTCAGGAGCTAATTTGTAAGTGGTATCACCATCCCCCAGCAACTGACCCTGCGTTGCATATTTTGAAACAGGGTCGCCTGCCTGTATCATGAAATTATGGATCACCCTGTGAAAAAGTGTGCTGTCGAAAAACCTGCTTTCAACCAGCTTCATGAAATTTTCACTGTGTTTCGGAGTTTTATCATACAACTTCACTTCAATAACCCCATAAGGAGTGTGAATTGCCACAATATTCTCCTTCGCTTTCGGACTGCACGCTCCCAGCAGCCATACCAACGCTGATAAAAAAAATATTTGTTTCATAACATAAATTTTAAGAAATTCTGATTCATAATACTGATGTTGCGCAAAACCTTATTTTCTTTTCATTTTTCAACCTTAGTAGAAAAATAATAAGAGAGAAAAATAACCTTATTACCTTATTGCAGCTGAATAAGGTAATAAGGTTGGGGGTTGTGGCTTTTATCATTTCTACTAAGGTTCGAGTATGAAAAATAAGGTTATTTCACCCTTGTGTAACATGAACTAATAAGCACAATTTAGCGCATTCTGACTAATGACTAATGACAAATGGCCCTCAATGACGCGCAAAATGACCCAATGACCAATGACCAATGACTATTGACCAATGACCAATGACCAATTAGCCAATGACCATTGACCATTGACCAATTTTATTCTTTTATTATTTTCTTTTCCACACTCCATCCTTCTCCCGAAACCCTCACAAAATACATTCCCGTAGGCAGCGCTGTGATGTCAATTTCATTGCTATGATTATCCTGTTGCAGCACACAGCTTCCGTAATCATTGTAAACTTCGATGGTTTTTATTTTCGATCCCTCGCAGATTATCTGATAATTTCCGTGACCCGGGTTTGGGTATATATTCAGATGAAAATTCATGCTTTGATGTTCTGTTATCCCTGCAAAAGCGCTTAGAGGAGCCCTGAACACACCGTTTCTTGTCCCTGCAAAAATGTAGCTCCCGAAAACATTAAATGAAAGAACTTCCAGGTCAGTCAATCCGGTATTCACAGCCATCCAGCTTGCGGCATTGTTGTTCGAAAAAAATACGCCCCCATTGAGACCGCCGGCAAACAGGCTTGTGCCATTTGCAGCAAGCGCCTGTGTATGCAGGTCTGTTAATCCCGTATTTACTGCCGTCCAGTTTGTGCCACCGTCGCTTGATTTGAAAACACCGAGGCCAAGATCGCCGGCATAGATATCCGAGCCAAGCACAGCAAAGGATTCGAAATCGGAATTGTACATTGTAGGCAAACCTGCAGTAACTTCAGCCCAGCTTACACCATTGTTGGTAGTCCGATAAACGCCCAGTCCGCTTGAAAATATGGAGGACCCAAGTTGTGCAAATGAATAAAAATCCACCTGCATAAGGCCGGTGTTCACTGCCGACCAACTTGTGTAGCTGCCGGTGGAGAGGAAAACGCCCGCTTCGGTGCCTGCAAAAAGGTTGCTGCCGCTTGCAAAAAGAGCATACACAGATGTCCCCAGTGAAGTATCCAGGCCGGTTTTGGTTCTTGTCCAGAGTGCGCCGTTGTTGGTTGATTTGAATATTCCGTGGCTTGTTCCTGCAAACAGCGTTGTTCCGATTACAGCCATTGCTTCGATATCTGTGTTTGTTAGACCTGTGCTTACAGGCGACCAGTTTGCGCCATTGTCTGTGGTGACATACACACCGGCGCTGGTTCCTACAAAGAGGTTTGTGCCTATTGAGGCAAAACATTCAAACTCGTCAGTCGTTGGAGTTTGCAAACCTGTGTTGACTGCTGTCCATTGAGCATTTGCCACATTGTAAAATGTAAACAATGCAAATAATAAGATTGTAATTTTTTTCATGGTGTTTTATTTTGTTTTTAAAAAAGTTTTACCCTGCCGGGAGTTTGCAGGTATTGTTTTATTTAATGTTGAAATAAGAAAGTTGTTTGCAAAAATAATGAAAAAACTCAATGCGCCACCCCCGACAGGTACCGAAATTTCAGGATGTAATCCCTGTCGTTATATTATAAGGATTTGCAATCCGAACACCATAAAACTATCCCCCTCCCAAAAATTCCAATCCCTCTCCAAACCTCCCAGCGTTTTCTTCCAAACCTGCCAACCTTCAATCACCAGCCCCCATCGTCCCCCAAGTCCCCATCGTCCCCCTCTATTTTCTATTATCTATTTTCTATTATCTATTTTCTATCCTCACGTTGGCGCGCATTTCAAACGCGTGCCCCCCCAAATTCCAATCCCTCTCCAAACCTCCCAGCGTTTTCTTCCAAACCTGTCAGCCTTCAATCACCAGCCCCATCGTCCCCCAAGTCCCCATTGTCCCCCTCTATTTTCTATTTTCTATTTTCTATTATCT
>CAISZK010000124.1 GCA_903889915.1 uncultured Bacteroidota bacterium | reverse complement strand
CCTTATCCAGATACATACCTTGCGTCCGGTAGTTGGGATGCAAATCAGGAAGTTCATCACAACAGCACAGTTGTCAGTTACTGGTACTATCTTACTTCTGTTGGTGGTTCCGGAACAAATGACAATGGAAATGCATATAATATTACCGGCATATCAATGGACAGCGCTAACGCTGTTGCTTTCCGCACATTGACCGTTTATCTGATTTCCTCTTCAGGTTATGTAGATGCAAGATTTTATTCTATTCAATCAGCTATTGATCTTTTCGGAGCATGTACACCAGAAGTGGAAACAGTCACCAATGCATGGTATGCTTGTGGTGTTGGCGCTATTTATGATCCTACAGTAATCAGCGATTTCTCAGCAGGCGCCCAAACTTATTGTATTGCTCCTGCAACTGCTCAGTTTACCAACCTGAGTACAAATGCAAATGTTTTCCATTGGGATTTTGGTGACGGCACAACAAGCACTGCTATGAATCCAAGCCATGTTTATAATACTTATGGAAATTTTACTGTTACACTCATTGCTTCAGGAGGCACATGCGGAACTGACACTCTTGTTCAAACTTCCTATATTTCTGTTGATACACTGAACCCATGCATTGTTGATATGCCTCAGACAGGAACTGGTGAAACTCAGATTGCATGCAGTGGCACACTCTATGACAGTGGCGGAAACAGCAATTACCAGGACAATACCAATGCAACTATTACCATCGCTCCTATTGGCGCAATGGATCTGACGCTGCATTTTGACACTTTCAGTTTTGAAACCAACTATGATTATCTTACAATTTATGATGGCCCAAGTACAGCAAGTCCATTGATTGGCGCCTATACAGGCAACACATTACCCAATGGCGGAACAATTACATCCACCAACGGATCCGTAACACTTGTACAAACATCTGATATGGGAGTAAACCAGGCAGGGTTTGTAATGCACTGGCACTGCGCCTACCCTACTGCACCACCAATAACCAATTTTAAAGTTGATGACACTACAAGTTGTACAGGAATAGTTAACTTTATAGATCTCACAACAAACGGACCTGTTAGTTGGTTCTGGAATTTCGGTGATGGAACTTATTCAACTTTACAGCAACCATCACATACTTATTTGGCAAACGGGACTTACTCAGTTACATTAAGAACAGGTAACAGTTTTGGTTTGGATTCACTAACAAAATCGAACTACATCACCATCAACAAACCATCAGATCCTTTTGTAGTTTCGGCATCCAGATGCGATTCGGGTTCTGTTACACTCTCTGCTTCAGGTGGAGATATTCTGCAATGGTATGATGCTGCTACCGGCGGAAACCTTGTGTTTTCAGGAACAACTTTCAATACTCCAATTTTAGGAGCAACACAAACTTATTACGTTCAGGATAGTGTTCCTGGTATCACCCACAATTGCGGTTTGCCAGATATCTCCGGCACCGGTGGTTATACTTCAAGCGGAGCACACTCTCTTATTTTTAATTGTTTGGTTCCATTGAAACTCGTTTCTGTGGATATCTATGGAAATACGACAACAGCTCCGGGAAGCAAAACTATTGAATTGCTTAGCAGCGCAGGAACAGTACTGCAAAGCGTAACTGTGAACATAGCATCCAATCTCAACACGGTTCCTTTGAATTTTGATATACCGGTTGGAACAGGATTGATGTTACAATGTACTGACGGAACAAATCTGTTCAGGAATAATGCGGGACTTACCTATCCTTATACAACTGCAGGATTTATCTCTATTACCGGTACTGATGCAGGAACAGGTCGTTATTACTATTTCTACAATTGGGTAATTTCAACACAGGGATGTTTGAGCAACAGGGTGCCTGTTACTGCCGGTATTCTTTTACCAAATGCACAGGTTACACCAAACGGAAACATTACACTTTGCTCAGGACAAACTGTCACCTTTACTTCGCAAGCTGCAACTTCTTATTTATGGACTCCGGGAAATGAGACGACACAATCAATTGTTGTTTCAACTGCCGGTACTTATTCAGTTCAAATAACCCATGACAGTTGCACAGCAGTATCTCTTCCGATTGTAATTACAACCACATCCAGTATGCCTGTTGCGAATTTTGGTTACAACAATATTGATCCCCTCGTGAATTTCAGTGATTCTTCCCTGTATGGAATAACTTACCACTGGAGTTTTGGCGATGGCGGAACATCTACCTTGCCGAATCCTTCGCACACTTATTTGACCAACGGAACATATTATGTAACTTTGATCGTTACCAATCCCTGTGGCTCCGATACTATTACAAAGCCACTTGATATCAGCAGTGCCGGCATTACAAATTACGAAAACACTATCAACGTAGCTGTCTATCCTAATCCTTCAAAAGGCTCGTTCTTCCTGGACATTCAATCATCAATGGTGAACGACATCAGTTATAGGATTTTTGACATCTATGGAAAAGCTGTAATAAACGGCACCATCCGACCAACTGCCAGCGAAACAAAATTGCAAATAAGTATGCCTGAAGCAGCAAAAGGCGTTTATATGTTAAGGCTGTGGAATGGCTACATCAATATTACAAAGAAGCTTGTGATTGATTAAGTTAATCACTATGTAATCACCAATGAAAATGCCGCTTAGCTAATAACTGAGCGGCATTTTCATTATCATCCAGTTCCTGTTTTATTAGATGCTATTAAAGAATTATAAGTGAAACAAAAGAACTTTTTGAAGTTTTCACAAAACATTCTCTCGCTTAGTAATGTTGTGGTTTACTATAATGCAGAAATTGTATGCTGATCTGATATTTTTCATTCTCCCAAATCAGAAGAAAATTTTATTGAATTGAATTTTTCATACTCCACCAGATGATATTCAATAAGTCCATCAACCGGCGATTGTGTAATTTTTTTAATTTCTATGCCTTTTTCCATTGCAACTGCTTTTAGAATATCTGAAAAATAAAAAGCAATAGATCCGGTACAACACACAGGGACTTCATTATAACGCGGATATTTCATAACCTGTGTTTTGAAAAATTCATTAAATGCACTGTAAACAAGATCATGAATAAACGGATGAGTAATATTCTCTGTGATAAAACGCATGAATGAGGCAAGAAAACGACTGGGCATTTCCTGTTGATAAAGATGTGTCAGAATATGAACACGGCTATAGTTGTATTTATTTGAAAACAGCTCCCTGATGTCAGATGGCGCTGATAAAGACATTACTTCTTTTAAGAGCATTTTGCCAATAAATGCGCCGCTGCCTTCATCACCTAAAATGTATCCTAGAGAGGGGACATTTTCTAGTATCCTTTTTCCATCATAAAAGCAGGAATTTGATCCCGTGCCAAGAATGCAGGCAATACCTTCACGATGTCCGCAAAGCGCCCTGGCAGCGCCAAGCAGATCATTCTCAACTTTTATTCTTGCATCCGGAAAAATTGGTTTGAGTCCATCTTCAACAAGAATGCATTGTTCCACAGCAGAACACCCGGCGCCATAGAAAAACACTTCTTTGACATGCCGACTGTCAATAAATGGCACAAGTTCGCTGTCAACTTCTTTTCTGATATATTGCGAGTCAACAAAAAAAGGATTAAATCCTTCGGTTTGAAATGAACGAATATCCTGGCGGCTGTAGATTTGTCTCCAATCAGTTTTGGTCGCTCCACTATCTGCTATTAGTATCATGTTAGAAAGTTTAGTAGTTTATCTTTTCTATTTTTTTCTTCTATCATTTATTCAATTATCATATCCAGACCATCTTCAGCTAAAAGTGTATTTTCAAAAACAGTTTTAGCTTCCCTGAGCAATGGATTCAGATCATCATATCTTGCCGAATAATGGCCAAGCATCAACTGCCCTGCATTTGCTTTAGCAGCTATTGTTGCCGCATCAATTGCAGTACAATGAAACTTTTCCCTTGCATTGTCAAGCTTATCCTGCATAAATGTTGCTTCATGATACAACAAATCCACATCTTTTATTACAGACAAATATGATTCAGTATATCCTGTATCGGAACAATAAGCATAAGAAACAGGAGCAGTATTGGGAAATGTCAGGTAAGAATTTTTATACAGGCGGCCGCTATTTTTATCAAGAAAATCCGCACCCTTTTTGATCTTTTCAAATTCTTCTAAAGGTATTTCAAGAACCTGAATTTTTTCTTTATCAATTTTCCTTTCTTTTTCCTTTTCTTTAAAAAGAAATCCAACTGTAGGAATGCGGTGGTCAAGTGGAAAAGTTGTTACAGAAATCCTGTTATTGCTGTAGATCTCATTTACCACTGTGTCGTCAATAGGATGAAAGATTAAAGGATAAAACAGTTTGGCTTTTGAAATTTCAATCTGCAGATCAATGATCTTTTTCAGGTCAGCATTTGCATAAAGATGAATTTCCTTTGTTCTGCCCAACAGGTGAAAGGTAAATAGCAAACCCATCAAACCCAGATAATGATCTCCATGCAGGTGGCTGATAAAAATATGATCTATCCGCTGAAACTTGATGTGATATTTGCGCATTTGAATTTGAGCGCCTTCACCACAGTCTATTAAAAACAAACGCTCATTTACATTTAGTATCTGAGCGCTTGAATGTCTGTATAAAGTTGGCGTAGCTGAACTACATCCCAGAATGGTAAGTTTGAATGCCATTATTTATTAGCAACAATCATCCTTCTTGTATAGGAATCTACATTATTGCTGAGTTTGTAAAAGTACATTCCGGAAGTAAGATTACCGGAGAAGAAATCAAAATTGTTCAACCCGGTATTGGCATTGATGCTCCTGCTATAAACTACATTGCCTATCACATCATAAACCGTGAAATTGAAAACATCAGGTACGGATGAAGTAAATTCAATATTTGTCTTTGAGGCAAATGGATTCGGTGAGTTCTGACTTAATGAAAACTTTGTCTGATTCATTGTTGAAATTCCATTTGAAGAATCAACAATAATCCTGTATCCGGTTAAAGAATACGACGGGATCGTTAGAATAGAAGTCTTGATAGAAATGTTAATCACAAGATCGCGTCTGCCTGCTCCCGCATTAGTTGTTGTTCCTGCAATTTCAAGGCATCCCATTGTTCCGCCTGCCCAGCCTGCTACAACATTAGGAGTGGCAGTGAATCCGGTAGGTAGTCCTGTAACAGAGAGACATTTGATAGTATCAATTGTAACTGTTCCCAATCCGCTTAAAGTGGTATCAGTAGGAACTTTGACTGTAATTGTGGTTGAATAATATGCTCCTGCCATTCCATGTGGTAAATTAGTAGTGGTATCCGGACAAATCAATGCTGAGCACGAAACATTAGGAGTACATTGTGCATTTACCAGGCTTATTCCTGACAAGATAAAAGCTGTAGCTAAAAGTAATTTTTTAATCATAATCTTTAGTTTTAAGTTTAAGTATTATTTTTTACAAATTCAAATTCACATAACTTCTTTAATTATCCCGTAATTACTCTTTAAAGTAATCATCATTTCTAACTTTTCAATATTTGATTATTTCAGGAGCGACAAATCATCGTCCTGAAATAATCAATTTAAATGACATTATTTGTTAGCAACGATCATCCTTCTTGTATAGGAATCTTTGGTGTTACTTAATTTATAAAAGTACATTCCTGAAGAAAGACTGCCTGATGAAAAATCAAAATTGTTCAGACCTGCAGTAGCATTGATTGCTTTATTGTAAACGATATTGCCTATCACATCATACACTGTAAACTGAAAAGCATCCGGTTGTTTTGAAGAAAACTGGATATTTGTTGTAGTTGCAAACGGGTTTGGTGAATTCTGGAAAAGTACAAAATTGTTATTGTTGTAATCAGCAATACCTGCTACAGAATCTTTAATAACGATTTTGTAGAACAGCATTTTTTCAGGAACAGCGAGCAAACCACCTGCATGAGCAGTTAGTGAAACTCTCAAATTATAAGTTCCGATTTGTGCATGTGTTGCTGTCCCGGTAATAGCAGCGCATCCGGTTACTCCACCGTGCCAGTAATTGGTAGGAGAATTTGTTGCATACGAAAATCCTGTAGGAAAACCAAGAATACTGTCAACACCAATGGAATCAATTGCTATTTGATATCCCAAATACACTGTATCTGTTGGTATTACAGCAGTAATAACTGCATCATAAGGATAGTTTACGTAGCAGGTTGGCAGATTTTGTGCTGAGTCAGGATAAATACCTGGCATTGTATAGTTTCCAGGTGTACATTGAGCGTTAAGCATTACCACACTCGAAATGATGATGGCTGCTGTCAAGAGTAATTTTCTTTTCATACTTTTAGTTTTTAAAGTTTATTTATTTAATCAACGACAAATGTATAATAAAAAAATCGAACACAGATAAATTATTTGGTTTTTTTAACAATGTCATTTTTTTGATGGTTCTGATTTTATTGCCATTTTAAAAAAGATCATACAAAACAGATGCCAATGATTCCATGGATTCAAACAATTAGACAAAAAAAAATCCTCCTGAATTCAGGAGGATTTTTTTTTGCATTGACGAAGTCAACATTAAACTTCAGGTTCTTTCTTTTCTTCCTTTGGTTCTTCTTTTACCTCTGGAGTTTCTTCAGTCTGAGCCTTTATTTCAGTAACTTCTTTGTCTTCGGTTTTAGGAGTTTCTTCAATTACCGGAGTTTCTTCAACAACAGCGGCTTTTTCTTCCACCGGTGCTTCCTCAGTTTTCGAAGATTCTTCCATTAAAGAGAACAAATCCTGTTTTGTGAATTCCTCTCCTTTGAGCACTTCTTTCTTTGAGACCTTTGTTTTTCTTGCTTCTTTTTCGCTGATATCCATATCAGCTTTCAGGTTTGCAAGAACGTCAATATCGCCGAGAGTTGATTTTTCAAGATTGTCCTTGATTTTCTTGACAGTCTTTTTGGTTGACTTGTCTTTGGCAATCTCTTTGCTCTTCTCATCATTTTTTTCTGCAGCGTTTTTATCCTGTGCAATTTTAGTGTGAGAGAGAATTATCTTTTTATTTTCTTTCGAAAATTCTATAACTTTAAAATCAAGTGTCTCATCAATTCTTGCGCTGGTATTATCTTCCTTTATAATATGGCGAATAGGTGCGAAACCTTCAACACCATAAGGAAGAGCAACTACAACACCTTTATCGGCAGCAGCAACAATGGTTCCTTTATGAATGGAATCAACCATAAACACTGTTTCGAAAACATCCCATGGATTTTCTTCAAGTTGTTTATGACCTAAACTGAGTCTGCGGTTTTCAACATCTACTTCGAGAACGATTACTTCAATTTCTTCTCCTATCTTGGTGAATTCAGCAGGATGTTTGATCTTCTTTGACCATGAAAGATCAGAGATGTGAATAAGTCCGTCAACGCCTTCTTCAAGTTCAACAAAGATGCCGAAATTGGTAAAGTTGCGAACAACTGCTTTATGTTTTGATTGTACAGGATATTTTTCAACAATGTTCATCCATGGATCAGGAATAAGCTGTTTGATGCCAAGTGACATTTTTCTTTCTTCCCTGTCGAGAGTAAGGATAATAGCATCTACTTCGTCGCCGGCTTTTAAGAAATCCTGAGCGCTGCGCAGATGTTGCGACCACGACATTTCTGAAACGTGTATCAAACCTTCAACCCCTGCGGCAATCTCTATGAATGCACCATAATCGGCAATAACAACCACTTTACCTCTTACTTTATCTCCAACCTTCATGTTAGGATCAAGTGAATCCCATGGATGAGGAGTGAGCTGTTTCAATCCAAGAGCAATACGTTTCTTGTTATCATCGAAGTCGAGAATAACCACGTTGATCTTCTGATCGAGTGTAACAATTTCTTCAGGGTGATTTATGCGGCCCCATGAAAGGTCAGTGATGTGGATAAGTCCATCAACACCGCCAAGGTCAATGAATACACCATAAGAGGTGATGTTTTTCACTGTTCCTTCTAATATCTGTCCTTTTTCAAGTTTACTGATAATTTCAGTCTTCTGTTGTTCAAGTTCTGCTTCGATAAGCGCCTTGTGCGAAACAACAACGTTCTTGTATTCGTGATTAACTTTCACAACCTTGAACTCCATTGTCTTTCCAACATAAACATCATAATCGCGAATAGGTTTCACGTCAATCTGTGAACCCGGGAGGAATGCTTCAATTCCGAATACATCAACGATAAGTCCGCCTTTGGTACGGCATTTAACCAATCCCTGAATAATTTCATCATTTTCCAAAGAACTATTCACCTTTTCCCATGAGCGCAGTATTCTTGCTTTTTTGTGGGATAAGATCAATTGTCCGCTTGTGTCTTCCTGGCTTTCTACATAGACTTCAACAATGTCGCCAATTTTGAGGTCTTGTTTATACCTGAGTTCAGAAAGCGGGATAATGCCATCCGATTTAAATCCGATGTTCACCACAACTTCCCTGTTGTTTTTAGCAACGACTGTTCCATCAATAACTTCGTGCTCAATAACTGAATTCAGCGTGTCGCTGTATAGAGTTTCAAGTCTTTCTCTTTCATCTTTTGAATAATTGTCGTGCTTTTTGCCGATAGCATCCCAATCGAACGGTTCCGGTTCTATTGGTTTTGTTGCCACTTCCAATACTTCAGTCTCAACCTTATTTACTATTTCGGGTTGCACTTCAGTTTCATTTTTTTCCTCGATTTCGGGCTTTACATCCTGGATGGATTCTTCTGCCTGCATTTCCGGTGAGTCGTTTGTAACTTCATTCACGTTTTCGTTTTCAGTTACATTGTCATTTTCTGTCATGTGATATTTTACTTGTATTCCGCTTACCAATCCCCGGTTGACAAGCGAAAGTGGTTAATATTCCGTTTTCTTAACTTTAATTTGGGGGTGCAAAGATAGCGAAATATTTGAAAGTACAATAACATCTTGTTTAGAAATTTTTAACTGCAGTTTTTTTACAAATTTTTCTTTTTTGCACCATGACAAAACATCACTAATTTTCTTCTACACCAATTTCATAAATAATTAGGTAAAAATACCTATAATACGACTTAATTAACAATTTTGTACTGCAAATAGGGGTTTACCCCGATGAAAACAGGATAATCCGAATAGTAATTTTATAAAGCAAATAAAGCAACAATAAACTTAATATTAATGTTTTATGAAAACCTTTAAATTTACTCTTCTGGCAGTTGTTTTCTTCTTTTCGTTATTACATTATGCAACTGCAAATGTCACTGTAACCGCTGCAACAGGCGGAGGAAGTCTTACTCCGTGTAATTATTCTACTCTTGGAGACATTGTAATCCAGGAAGGCAACAATTCAGATATTCATTCAAATCAAACAAACGTTACGATAATACTTACTGCTCCTCCGGGATACGAATTTAACGCAGGTGTTGGCACAGCCACTTGCCTGGCAGGTAGAGATGTCACCATTAATGGGATCGTTGTAACAACAAGTCTAATCACTGTCACTTTTACTTCAGATGCTTCGGCCAACGCCAAAGATAAAATTACAATATCGGGAATACAGGCAAAAGCCAGCAATGTTACTCCACTTGCAGCCAGCGGGAATATATTGAGAATAGTAGCAAAACCTGGTACAGCTGTAATTGCAGGTATTGTAAATGGGACTACAAATTTCGGTTCTTTTACACAAGCACCAAATCTTACATACTCATCCAGCGCTGTCACTCAAACCAACACTACCAAGGTTGATGCTTATAGTTTGTACAATCAGATTATCGGGATACAGGTAGTAGTAAGTGGTTGCGGAGGTACTCTCAATGCAACATCATTTACATTAAATACAAACGGATCAACAAATCCTGCCTCAGATATTGATACTGCGAGACTGTATTACACCGGTACTTCATCAACTTTTGCTGCCTCTACCCTCTTTGGCAAATATACTTTGCCAAACGGAAATTTTACAATAACCGGCAACACCAGCCTCAGCCAGGGAACAAATTATTTTTGGCTGACTTATGATTGCCTTGGCTCTATAAATAATGACAATCTGGATGGTCAATGTACTAGTGTTAAAGTCGGTGGTATCACCTATACACCTTCACCAACTACTGTTGCCGGAGCAAGACTGGTTTTTCAACATTGCCCGGGAGGCTACAGGGATGCCGGAAGTACAATCATTTTGAATGGCACATTTGATATTTTGCCGGGACAAGCCGGATCGGGTTTTGCCAGTAATTATACCTATGTCCCCAATGTTGCTCCTGATCCGGCATTGAGTGGTACCGAGTGCTGGCCGGAGGAAACTTATTCTGTTACGAATATTCCAGGCAATGTACATTCCAACTGGTCGCGTACAACCAGAGGAATTGGCGGAACCGGCAATTTCATGGTTGTGAACGGAGCACCGGTGGACAATGTAACAATATGGAGTGAGGATAATCTTGCCTGTAAACCCAACATTGTTTATTATTTCTCTACATGGGTTTGTTCTGTCCATCCCGCAAATCCCGCACAGTTGAGGTTTTCAATTAATGGTGTACAGCAGGGTTCTGAATTTTCACCACCTGCTGATACAGCAAACAACTGGGTGCAGTATTACACGACATGGAATTCCGCAGCCAATTCGCAGGTAAATCTCAGTATTGTAAACAAAAACATTATTGCAAACGGGAATGATTTTGGTCTTGATGACATCTATATGTGTCCATGCATGCAGCAAGACCTTCCAGTTAGTCTTTTATATTTTAATGCGAAAGCGATTAACGAAAATGAAATAGACATTGACTGGTCAACTGCATCTGAAACTGACAATGATTATTTCACAGTTGAAAAAGCATACAAACCCGAAGATCTCGATCTTTTTGCAATAGTAAAAGGAGCGGGTAACAGCAATAGCAAGATTGATTACGACACCAAGGATTTTAAAGGATTTGAAGGCCACCCTGTATGCTATTACAGGCTTAAACAAACCGATTTCAACGGGAAATTCAAATATTCCCAAATAATTTCAGTGGACAATAACAAGCAACAACCTAACATGACCGCATACAACAACAATGGCAACATCATTCTAAACATTACACAAAGCCAGAGCGGACAGGCTGAAATTTCAGTTTACGATATGCTGGGACAGGTTTTGTATAAGACTGAAAAATTCATACAGGAAGGGAACAACAGCTACAATCTGAACACATCCAAAAGAAACAAATCATTGTATTTTGTGATGATGAGGGATATTGAATCGGGTAAAGAAACGGTTATTAAAGGTTATTGAAGGGTTATAAAGTTCAAAGTTCAAAGTTCAAGGTTCAAGGTTCAAGGTCGTGGAGTGATTTGCATTAATATTTCTAAAAAGATCCGGTGTTTGAAAATATTCTTACTTTTGCAGGTGAATGCAGTTTCGTTTCACATTGCAAATGGGATGTTAGCTCAGCTGGTTCAGAGTGCATGCTTCACACGCATGAGGTCACTGGTTCGAACCCAGTACATCCCACAAAAAAATTAAAGCTCCGCCAGGGGCTTTTTTTATTGGGGGTAATAGAGTTTTATTAAAGTAACAGGAATCAAACATACGGTCTCCTTTACTTTTTCCCAGAAGTTTCAGAAGGACGACGTTATTTTAAAAATTTCCCTTAGGTAATAATGGTCAAATTTCGGGGGTGTTTTTTACCGTTCGCTTAACCAAACCGACCGTTCGCTTAACCAGACCGACCGTTTACTTAATTGCCATGGTTTTTTAGAATATTGCAATTTACCTTTGCGGAACGTTTTTATTTCTGATTTTTAGTTTTTGATTTATCAGAGTGGACTTACGACTGGAATTTCAGTTTTTGTTTTGATTATTTTTTTGAATTAAATAAATGAAAAGCATGGAAAGCTTATATCATCCGTTTACATCAAACCGTTATCAGAAGAAAGAAGGGATGTGCATCATGTACAATTGATCCTTATTGCCTGAAAAGCCCCCGGTCAGCTTGCGGTTTTTTTACAATTATTGTCCAAACAAACCATGACATGAGGCCGGAAACATTTTGCGAAACCAGGTTTTACGAATTGTTTCAAAGATGAGCCTAATCCGAAAAGTAAAAAAAGAAAAATTACCACAAAAACACTAAGACACCAAACCACACAAAATAATAAAAACCAATTAAATAGTTTTCGTGAAATTTTGTGTTTTTGTGTTTTAGTGGTAAAAATAGACTTATCGGAGTGGACTCAAAGATTATTTTTTCAAAACAAAAAAACTAATTTCAAAAGCTCTAAAAAATAAAAAACATGAAAGAAGATTTAAATTATGGCAAATACTTGTCAAATATGGTGAGTATTTCAAAACGCGAAAAAAAGTTTTTTGCAATGCTGTTTGCATTGCTGATGTCATTTTTAACCAAACGTCAAAGGAGAGTGCTCTTCGCAATGTTTTCGTTGCCGGTTACGCCTGCAGTTAAACGTTTGAAAATTTATTATGACAAACCTGGTAACGTTTCGAAGTTGGCAAATTATTATTTGGGCATTCTTGGCACTTTGTCTGATGATACTACATTTACAGCCATTGCCACTTTACTCGCTAGTGCAACAACTCAATGCGGAAAACTCAGGGATGCGGAAGTTGTGGCTGAAAGTCAGTTGCCCGGCGATTGCGAACTAAGAAATGCTGAATTAATGGCTACCGAAATCATCATGGATCAGGTTTTGGCAGCAGTGCAAAAAGTTGGCGATGGCGATTTGCTGCATGCTGAAGCTATCTACAAAAGGCATAATTTCAAGATCAGAACTTATGCCAAACACGAAAAGGATGAATACACAGTTGTGGCTAAAAACGGAAAATTCATTGTTACCAACAGAGCAGCCGGCAAAAAAGGCAGTCATGCTGCCTATCTACGGATGATCAGTGTTGACAACCAACGTTGGGAAGTGGGCGATTTCAGCAAAAAATCAACAGCCGGTGAAATTACCATGTGCGGTGAAAACACATTAAGAATTGGTACGCTTTATTATCACCGCACTATGACCGATAGTTCGGAAGGAAAAAGCGGTTGGAGTGCAACCATCCAGGCTTATTGTGTATAGAAAAAACAGAATTTTCAATCTACTTAAAAGGCTTCTTTTGCGGGAAGCCTTTTTTTTTAAGCAAAAATATTTTCCTTTAAATATCATCCCGGATTATTCCGTATCATTCCAGATTATTCCGTATCATTCCAGATTATTCCGTATCATTCCAGATTATTCCGTATCATTCCAGATTATTCCGTATCATTCCAGATTATTCCGTATCATTCCAGATTATTCCGTATCATTCCAGATT
>CAISZK010000123.1 GCA_903889915.1 uncultured Bacteroidota bacterium | reverse complement strand
TTCAAGCAAAGCCAACAGATCAACTTCCTTGGGCCTGATATTTTGCTGATCTTTTGCAAGCAGTTTTTCTGCTGCACCCTTTGTCCTGTAATACTTTTCAGCCAACTGAAACATTTGAACGACCCGGTATCCGCATGGATCTGAATCAGGATCGGACCTGCCGAAAGAAACATCCTTACTGAGCAATATATCCTGCCAGTTTAATGAATCAATTTTATCCGCCATTCTTGATTTCTTAGTGTAGGCGATACACATTTCGTTGGTGGCAAAATTGACGTACCAGTTCGTGAATTTAGGAATCAGCAAATCTCTGATCACAGTATAGTCTGACGAAGCGATGATGTCGCAGGGTTTGTTCAGATCAGTTATTTTTTTTGCACATTCTCTGCTGCCTGCTGATTCGAGCAAGACTTTTATGCCGGGGTTTTCCTTCATAAAGCCATCAGCTATCAGTTTAAAAGGAACAGCAAGACTGCCTGCATGAAACACGATAATATTGCTTTCGGATTTTTTATTCGTTGAGGAATTACATCCCCCAATTATGATAAGACCTGCCATTGCAGTTATTGCTAATATTTTTTTCACGCTTTGAACAATTTAAGGTTATAATTAAACGATATGCTAAATGTTGCATAAGGATGCAATATTAAAACTTTTTTAAGGAAGCAAAAAGCGCTTCACGCAAATTGCAGGATTATTTTATCAACAATCTCCGCTCCCTGTTTTTTTAATGTAAATTTGCACCAATAGCAATTAACAATTTTGATCAACAAAGAAACCATACAAAGTATCATAGAAACCGCCCGCATTGAGGAAGTGGTTGGTGAATTTGTGGTGCTGAAAAAAAGAGGCGTAAACCTTCTTGGTTTATGTCCTTTTCATACCGAAAAAACTCCTTCATTCACTGTCTCTGCTTCCAAAGGAATTTACAAATGTTTTGGTTGCGGAAAAGCCGGTAATTCGGTCAATTTCCTGATGGAGCATGAGCATCTGACCTATCCTGAAGCGCTGCGTTATCTTGCAAAAAAATATTTCATCGAGATAGAAGAAGAACATGAAACTCCCGAGCAACTGCTTGCCCAAAGCGAGAAGGAAAGCCTGCTGCATGTGACTGCTTTTGCACAGACGTTTTTCACAAAGACACTGCTCGAAAGCGACGAAGGGAAAGCCATAGGATTAAGCTATTTCAGGGAAAGAGGATTCGATGATAAGACAATTGAGAAATTTCAGCTTGGCTATAGTCCGGAACAATGGGATGGGCTTACAAAATCTGCCATAGAAAACGGATATAAATTAGAATACCTTGTCACAACCGGACTAACCATCTCCAAGGATGAACGCAATTACGACCGCTTCCGCAGTCGCGTGATGTTTCCTATTCATAACCTTACTGGACGTGTGATCGGTTTTGGTGGCAGAACACTTTCAACAGATAAAACAAAACCAAAGTATGTCAACTCTCCCGAGTCGGAAATTTATCATAAAAGCAATGTCCTTTACGGATTGAGTTTTGCAAAGACAGCAATTATTGCACATGATAATTGTTGTCTTGTGGAAGGATACACTGATGTTATTTCCCTGCACATGTCGGGGATTGAGAATGTGGTTGCATCATCCGGCACTTCTCTCACTGTTGATCAGATCAAGCTTATCAGGCGCTACACACCCAACATAACCATTCTTTATGATGGCGATATCGCCGGTATCAAGGCTTCCTTCCGTGGAATTGACATGATACTTGAAGAAGGTATGAATGTGAAGATCGTTCTTTTTCCTGACGGAGAAGACCCCGATTCTTATGCCCGCAAACACCGTCCTGCAGAAGTGCGCGATTTTATTCAGGACAATGCAGTTGATTTTATCGCATTTAAGACGAATCTTCTTGTTGGTGAAACGGCAAATGATCCGATAAAAAAAGCCAACCTTATCAAGGAGATCGTTGGGACTATTTCGCTTATTCCTGATGCTATCATCCGCTCTGTATTTACGCGTGAATGCAGCGCTACAATGAAGATTCCTGAGCAAACACTGATCAACGAGCTGAATAAACTTCGCAGAAAAAAATCATTGCAGAAATCTTCTGCGGTTGCGGAGGAACAGGAAATACCTGAACCAACCGAATACATTGCGGAACAACAATTGGTAACTGATGACACAAGTACAGAAAGCCAGGAAAAAGAATTGTTGCGATTCCTTTTGAATTACGGTTCCCAGATGATTGAAATGGATACTTTGGATGAGGATGGTGAAAAATTAAAAGTCAATATTACGCTCGCTTTTTTTATCCTTGAAGAATTATCAAGGGATAAAATGAGTTTTCAGAATGAAGTTTATCAGTCGGTGCTTGAAGAATACAAGGAGTTATCTAAAAAAGATATCACACCCGACATGCAATATTTCGTCAACCATACTGACCCGGTGAAAAGTGCTGCTGTCATTGAATTATTGTTTAATCCTTATGAACTTAGCGACAACTGGCATTTAAAACATAAAATCAATGTCACCAAAGAAGATGAAAAACTGAAAGAGTCTGCAATTTCGTATGTGTATGGATTGAAGTTGCGAAAAGTTGATAAGATGATCTCAGAGAATATGGATGAAATTAAAAAAGCAACATCGGAAGAAGAGCAGATCAAATTGCAGCAGAAACATAAATCACTGATGGAGGCAAAGAAAATTTTTGCTGAAAAGCTAACCAGAACAATGACACGTTAAATTTCTTTTTGAATTTTGGGGTTGATTTCTTCAGTTAAATGTCTTACTTTTGTTTTCACAAAGAAGGGGAATATAAAATGATAAAGAATGTAGGAACAATTGACAGGTTTTCGCGTATTTTTCTTGCGATATTATTTGCCGTACTTATACTTGCCGGTGTTGTAAAAGGTGTAGGTTTGGTGGTGATGGCGGTATTTGGTTTTTATTTTCTTCTCACCGGTATTGTGGGTTTTTGCGCTCTCTATTCCCTTGTTGGCATTCAAACCTTGCGCAGGAAAGCTGGTATTGATTTTTAAGAAATTCTTTTGACCATTGACTATTGACGAATGTCTCATGACTATTGACCATTTGTGTCATTTTTGTTTTCTTTTCTTCTTAAAAAACTCCTTTAAAATATCCGCACATTCTTTTTCCAGCAACCCTCCGACGATTTCTGTTGAAGGGTGTAAAATATTTGAAGCATATTTTGAAAAGCCTCTTTTTTCATCTTTAGCGCCATATACTATTTTGCTTATCTGTGTCCAGAATGATGCCCCTGCGCACATCACGCATGGTTCGATGGTGACGTATAGGGTACATTCAGCAAGATATTTTCCTCCAATGTGATTTGCAGCAGCAGTGAAAGCCTGCATTTCGGCATGAGCAGTAACATCATTCAGACGTTCAGTGAAATTGTGCGCCCTTGCAATGATCCTGTTGCGGCAAACGATCACAGCGCCTATCGGAACCTCATCAGCAGCAAGAGCTTTCTGCGCTTCTTTCAGCGCTTCCTTCATGTAGGTCTCGTCAGAATAAATTGTCAGCATTTAGAAAAGTAATGTTATTTGAAAAAACAACTCCTATTTATTATTTCATCGAAATACGAAAAAAGATACGAATTTACGAAGTACGAAACAGTCAACACTTTCGTAATTCGTATGTTCGTAATCCCGAAATTTCGCATACGCGTCAAGCTAAGAGTAGGAAATTCGGGGAAATAGTCACGTAGTGACGGTATATTGGTAGAAAAAAATATCAGGCTCAAACTGAAGTCACGTAGTGACGATATAATAAAACGTGATCAGTTCGATGATATTATATTATTCAAAATGATGTCGTACCTACGGCACTTTTGTTT
>CAISZK010000122.1 GCA_903889915.1 uncultured Bacteroidota bacterium | reverse complement strand
AATAAACACACACACAACTTTTAACCGTTAGAAAATAAATTTGTATTTTTGCCTTTTTTCTACTGCTTGCGGTTGTGTGTGTACTGCTCATGCAGGGCACACACCTTATAACCTTATTCCCGGGGAGAAGGTAATAAGGTTAAAATTGCGGTGTGAATGGGTTTTCTATGAAGGTTGGAAAAGGGAGAAATAAGGTTTTTGATGAAGTAAGCAAAAGAAAAAAAATGCAAAAGGGTTAGCCAATTTTAAAAACAAAATGAGTAAACATGGAGCAAGCTTTCATGATGAATTTTTCAAAGAAATACAGCTTTTTTAGGACTGCAATTATTTTCATTTTCCTACTGAATTCTTCATTGATATTTTCTCAGGATTTCAATGATAAATTATTCACCAAAAATGGAAATGTCATTAGTTGTCAAATTAAAAAATTTGTTCATAAAAATGTTTTCTTTTTGACCTTTGATAACGAAGGGTTGATTCATGAAAATATTGCTGAATTGAACTTAAAAAAAATAATTCTCTCCAATACCCATAGCTCCCGATTAATATTAAAAAAGAAAAATGACAGCCTTGTAACCTTGGATGGATATGGTAGTTTGATGAAGAGTGAGAAATTAATTCTTGAGAAAACAAAAAATAGAGGAAAGCAAATTCATCAAAAACAAGTTACTTTCAAAATAGGCCAAAGAATAAAAATAACTAAGAATAATAATGAAGTAACTGTTGGAAAGATTGAATACATTGCTGATTCAACCATCCTGTTAAAGCAAAATTCAATTAAAACAAAGGAAATAAAAAAAATAACCAAAGGACGGGGTGGCACTATACTATTTACAGGTTTATCAATAGCTGTTTTTGCAAGCACTATTGAAAAAATCAGATCCAATGGTTCCAATTACGGTGGCGATATTCTCTTGGAAGGTTTCTTAATAGTAGCAGTTGATGTGATATTAACAGTGCCATTAGGAATAGTCTTGTTCGCAAATACAAAACATTATAGAATGGATAAAGGTTGGAAAATCACTACAAGCAAATAAAATGCAGATGATTTAATGATGACAAAAAAATGAAATGACTATTGAATAATGATGCTAAAGCAAAAAGGAAGCAATTTTCTTTTCAGTTCACTAAAGTGAAACTGCAATAGATGGCAGTGGCAGAGCATTTATTGCAGTCATTTTTAAATGACTGATAAAAGAAAGTAAATGCAGAAGGCTTTAGCCACATAAACAAGATCATAAAACTTTGGAAAAGTTAAGAGAACTTTTCCAAAGTAAGGCCGCATACTTTTCCAAAGTTTTCTTCACTTTGGAAAAGTTAATTTGAAGGATAAAACAAAGAAAATTATGAAGACTAATTTCTTATTAAAACTAATCATTGGCCTGACCATTTTGAGTTTTATCATTCTCTCTTGTTCTAAAAAGAAACGGATCTATTACCAATGGAAAATTGTAAAAGCGCAGCGCCAACAGGATACAGACAGCAGAAATATGCGCAAACGTTTATCTGAAATGTTTGAAAAAATCAATGATTCGGTAATTGAAATAAAAACAAAGAGTGATACCATTGCTGAGAGTAATTCTGAAGATACTGCACCATTTTATAATATGCACATCAGCAAAAAAACAATCATCGTGCGTTTAGGCAAAAACAAGAATGACAACGACACTCTGAGATATGAGGCCGTAAAGAAATTCAACAACCGGAACGTCTATTCATTTTATTATCATTTTAAAGGATACGATGGTGATTACAGGCTTTATCTGTGCGATAGTATTGGCGAAGTGGCATTCTATTCTACCACATGGCGCAATTTGTCAGTGCTGAATAAGATCATCAATGACGATGCATTCAATTCGAAATGGCAAGCTGTGAAAGCAAAACTTATGGCAGATACGACATACTTTCCAGTTCCATTAAATCTTTATCCTGAAAGAAAATTGAAATTTATTGCTCCGGTTTCTGATAAATAAGATGTAAAACGGAGCAAAGTTTCTTTTCAGTTCACTAAAGTGAAACTGCAATAGATGGCAGCAGCAGAGCATTTATTGCAGTCATTTTTAAATGACTGATAAAAGATAGTAAAAGCAAAAGGCTTTAGCCACATTCTTTACCTTGCAAGTGCAAATCTCCTGCAAACCTCTCCCCTATCCCCATTTATTTTTGCAACATAAATTCCATCAGTCAAAGCTGACAGATCAAGAGAAATTTTATTTCCTGAATAATTTGTTTTGTAAACTTCCCTTCCTGAAACATCCATTATTGAAAGGCTGTTCCAGGTGTTATTCATGGTAATTGTAACGAAGCCTGCAGAGGGATTTGGATAGATGTTGATGTCAGCGGAAGCTGCATATTCATTGATGCCGGAATACAATCCCACGTATTTGTTCAATGAAAATTCAGAAGTATTTCCCAGAGCATCCGTGGCTGTTGTTGTAACCACATCACCGGCATTGATACCGCTTAGCTCCACTCCCCAGTTGCCTGTAGCCATCGGACTGATGCAGCCCACGTATGTTTTGCCTTGTCCGTAAGCTGTGGAATCAGCATCTGCAATAAATATCTCGACGTTTACATTCTGCGGATTTGGCGTGTCCATGTTGCCCTCAATTACTGCATCACCATAGAAAGTCCTGTAGATGGCATTGGTGATCACAGGATAATTCATCATCATATTTGGTCCCGAATCAGTGTCGCCAACATCATTCAGATTCACTCCGGGAGGAAAAAGATCAATTCCCAAACCAACATTGTTGTGAATGGAATTGCAGGAAATTTTATCATACAGATCAGCAGAGGTCATAATAAGAACCCCGGCGCCTCCATTAAAAGCAATGATGTTTCCCATACCAGCCGGGCCACCTATCACGTTATACTTTGGTCCTTCTGCAATAGTAACACCATTACTCACATTGGGCAATGAAAGCAGCCCGGTGTAGTCGGTGCCGATATAATTTCTCGTCACCGTGTTGCTGTCAGTCCATGTTGAATGAATGACCATCCCCTCCTGCGCATTGCCGGAGATCACATTTTTATCAATCACATTATAGATCGGACCTCCGTCAATCACAATGCCATTCCCATTAGGTACAGCAAGGGTTCCCGTTTTATCAGTGCCAATATAATTGCCTTTTACAATGTTGTTGTGCGTTCCGAAATTGTAAACAAAAACACCATAACCCGAATTACCCGAAATGATATTCCTGTATGAAGCCGAGTCGCCACCCACAATATTATACGATGACTGATCGTCGAACAAAACGCCGTAGGTATTGGGAATGGCAGCAGTTCCGTTCACATCAGTGCCAATATAATTGCCGATGATCTTGTTGTATTTTGCGCTGTTGCCAATAATGGGAATACCATAAGCATCGTTGCCGGAAACGACATTTCGTTTAGCTGCGATTGTTCCGCCAATATTATTTGCCGATGCGGTTCCTTCAATACTCACACCGTCATAATTTTTCAAAGCAAGTGTTCCTGTTCTGTCAACACCTACGAAATTACCAAATACATTATTACTATCAGCACTGGCTATTCTAATGCCTATATGTCTGTTTCCTGAAACCACATTTTTATCAATCGCATTGATCCCTCCTACTGTATTGAACTTTGGTCCGCCGATAATTTCAACACCTATATTATTACCTGCACTATCAGTTGCATCAAAGTTTGTTCCGATATAATTCCCGCTGATAACATTGTTTTTTGAAGTGGTTCCTGCAATCTGGATACCGTCAATGAAGCGTTTTATGGTGATCCCTTTGATGACGCAATTTGAAACATTGTAAATGCAGAAGCCATAATCAAGGGTGTTGTTAACTCCGTCGAGCACTATTTCAGGACCATTTGGATTCAGGTCACCCTGTGCGGTGGTTTGCGTTGTTCCATCTATGATCGTGCCATTGGCCGCACTGCCAAAAAGCTGCAAAAGATCTGAGCTTAGTGTGATCGTCCATGTATGCTCAGTTGCACTGTACCCTGCATCAGATGTTGGGATATTGAAAACAATGAGATCACTACCGGAATGTGTAATGGCTGAAGTTAGTGCAGTTCTTAACGAACCCGTACCTGAATCAAGAGTGTTGGTAACCGTATAGGTGCTGCCAAAACCATTGGCAGCGGATAATAGAATGAATAAAAAGAAAAATTTCCTGACTGTTACCATATACAATTACTCAGCGATTAATTTGCCTGTGACAACTCCGGCATTTGTTTGTAAACGGTAGAAATAAACACCGTTTTTCAGATTATTTCTTTCAATGGTAATTTTATTCGTGTTGTAAGTATTCGTAAACACTCTTTGTCCAAGCACGTCGAACACGCTGAGAATTGAATTTGGTGTAGAAGTTCCTTTAAATTCAAATGTCAACAAGTCGTTGAAAGGATTCGGATACACATCCACCGCGCTGTTTGTTCCTGCAGTCTCATTGATACCAACATTGCAGGCATGCAGTGTACATGAGGAGACAGTTGTTGCAATGGTGCCTGTGTTGTAATCAATATAGGGAGGACCGGTGAGAGGA
This sequence comes from uncultured Bacteroidota bacterium, assembly GCA_903889915.1. GTDB lineage: Bacteria > Bacteroidota > Bacteroidia > Bacteroidales > CG2-30-32-10 > CAISZK01. Next base: position 884 of record CAISZK010000122.1, on the reverse strand, counting down.
CTTTGGTCGCAGATATCCACTGTGCCTCCGATGTAGCCGTGATTTGCAGAATAAGAAACAATGCAGAAATAGCCAAGATTTCCTTTAATTGAATCAAGGTTGGTAAAATCATTTCCGATCAGTACTTGTCCGTTATTGATGAACATGGCATCATGAAAAACTGAGTCACCATTCAGGAAATTGTTGGTGACATCAAAATACACACTGTTTGAAAGTTTGAAATACCCGGCATTCATAAAATCTATCATCACTTTAACGCTGTCATTGATAGTGCAGCTATCAGTATTCAGGAATTTATTGGCCTGCAGATATCCGTTATTGATAAAATAACGCGTGGTAAGAAAATAAGCGAGATCAAGTCGTCCGGCATTGTTCATATTGTAGTTATTCCAGAGGTTGTCGGCAGAAAGAGTGCCGGTCGAAGTATTCACAAGGTAATGGTTGTTTTGAAGGCTGTCAATATTATCAAAGGTGCCGCTGTTTTTGAGCGTGTCGTTGTTAAGGAAAGCACGAATAACATTCATGTGACCTGTATTTACAACAGTTCCCGAATAGTTAGCAACCTGATCAATGACAAAAGTTCCTTTATTCATCAGTGTGCCGGTATTCAGAGCCAGTGTCCTTACTGTATTATCCTTCACCAGCGAACCAGAAGGATTGATGGTAATAGTGCCGCCAACCACCGACCAGCTTGTGTTCAGAGTAACATTGTTACTGATGTTCACGATATCTCCGGGACCCGGAATGCATGCACAATCCCATGTTGTGGGCATCAACCAAAGTCCATCGGCAATAGAATTAATGACTGTTTTTTGCGCAAAACTAAACGACAGAATTGCAGATAAGACAAGAGTAAAAATTGTTTTTTTCATAGTTTGATTGTT
>CAISZK010000121.1 GCA_903889915.1 uncultured Bacteroidota bacterium | reverse complement strand
TATCTAATTTAGCACAACTGAAATGTCACAGACAGATTTACAATATAAGATAGGAATAACGCTGATACCGGGTGTTGGCGATGTCAATGCTAAAAAGCTGATTGCTTATTGCGGAGGCGTGGAAGCGGTGTTTAAAGAAAAGCAAAATGCGCTGATAAAAATTCCGGGTATTGGTTTGTCAGTTGCTGAATCCATCATTAAAAGCAATGTGCTTTCGGTTGCTGAACAGGAAATAAAATTCATTGAACAAAATGAAATAAAGACGCTTTTCTACCTCGACAGTGATTATCCGGAAAGGTTGAAACACTGCACCGACAGCCCCGTGATGCTGTATTATAAAGGTAACTGCGACCTGAATACAAATAAAATTCTTGGCGTTGTGGGCACACGCAATGCCACTGAGTATGGGAAAGAAATTTGCCGCAGGATCATTGAAGATCTCGCGCCATTGAATGTCATGATCGTGAGCGGACTTGCATTCGGCATTGATGTGCATGCACACAAGGCGGCGCTTCATTACGGACTTAACACCATTGGCGTTCTTGGTCATGGTCTCGAGATGATTTATCCTTCCTTGCATTTGAATGTTTCGAAGAAAATGACAGAACAGGGCGGGTTGCTCACTGATTTCAGAAGTAATTCCAAATTCATAGCTGAGAATTTCCCGCGAAGAAACAGGATAGTTGCAGGTATGGTTGATGCGATACTGGTGGTTGAAGCAGCAAAAAAAGGAGGCGCTTTGATCACTGCAGAGATAGCAAACAGTTATAACCGCGATGTTTTTGCAGTGCCCGGCCGAATTGGTGACATGTATTCCGAAGGTTGCAATAATCTTATAAAATCAAACAAAGCAGTGATCGTTACATCCGCTAAGGATATAATGTACATCATGGCATGGCAGGAAAAAGAAAACAAAAAAACTGTAAACGTCCAGAAACAATTGTTCATTGAACTTTCAGAAGATGAGAAAAAGATCGTGGATGTGCTGAACGGCGCAGGCTCTGTTACCGTTGATATGATTGGTATCACAGCAGGTCTTCAGGTAAGTAAAACCGCTGCAGTATTGCTAAACCTCGAATTGATGGGGATCATAAAAAGTCTTCCGGGTAAAAAATATCAATTGAGATGAAAGGAATAGTTACCAAATCAACCGGAAGTTGGTACACAGTGATGGCAGAGGACGGAACCCGCTATGAGTGTAAGCTGAAAGGAAATTTCAAGATAAAAGAAATTAGCAGTACCAACCCTGTTTCGGTTGGCGATCATGTACAGTTTGAATTGCCGGGTGATAAGAGTATAGGGATGATAAATGTTATCGAAGACAGGAATAATTATATTGTCCGCAAATCTACCAAGCTTTCAAAACGCCAGCACATCATCGCCTGCAACATTGACCAGGCTGTGATCATCGTTACTCTTGCACTGCCACGAACTTCGACAGGTTTTATTGACAGGTTCCTGATGACAACAGAAGAGTATCATATCCCTGCAGCCATTGTTTTCAATAAAGTGGATCTTTATACTGACGATTTTCTGGAATACCTTGAAGAAATGAAAACATTGTATGAAGGCATCGGATACAAATGCCTGGTTACTTCAGCAACCATGCGTGACGGACTTGATGAATTCAAGGAATTATTGAAGGGGAAAACCAATCTGCTTGTAGGGCATTCGGGTGTTGGCAAATCTGCTTTGATCAATGCTATTCAGCCCGGATTGAATATTAAACTCGGTGAAATTTCAAGGTATCATTTGAAAGGACAACACACTACAACTTTTGCCGAAATGCATCCTCTTTCGTTTGGGGGATTTATCATTGATACCCCCGGCATCAAAGAACTTGGAATGATACATGTGAAACCACAGGAAATTGCAGGATATTTTCCCGAGATGCGGGCTTTACTTCCCAAATGTAAATTCTATAACTGTACCCATATTCACGAACCTGGTTGTGCAGTTATAGAGGCTCTTGAAAAAGGTGAAATTAATCAATCACGCTACCAGAATTACCTCGGTATGCTGAATGATGAAGGAATAGAAAAAAGCAAGGACTGGGACTAAGCCCTGTATCCTGGAATTTGGAATTTGGATCTTGGAATTTCTTTCAGATCACTCCTTGCTCCAGCTAGCCCCGTCTTTGGTATCTTTTATAACGATCCCCAGTTTTGCAAGCTCATCCCTGATCTTATCTGATGCTGCATAATCCTTGTTGGTTCTTGCATTCTGACGAAGGGCTAAAATCAAATTCATCAGTCCATCCACTGAGCCACTGTATTGATTGGCTGTGTCATCATTTAGACCCAGTATTTCCAAAGCAAAATTCTCAAACAACTTTTTCAGCTTTTCAATATCAGCGGAGGTAAGTTTTTCTTTGTCATCATAGGCAGAATAGATGGTCTTCACGGCATCAAACAAAATTGAAATGACAATAGGGCTGTTGAAATCATCATTCATGGCGGCATAGCAGTCAGAGAAATATTTTTCAACATCAACAGAAGAATTGTCGGATGGTTTGATCTTTTTCAGCGTATCCATTCCATCCATCAAACGCTTTAAACCTTTTTCTGCAGCCTGCAGCGCTTCATTTGAAAAATCAAGTGTGCTGCGGTAATGGGCCTGCAATATGAAAAAGCGGATGGTCATCGGGCTGAATGCCTGCGTGAGTGCTTTATTATTTCCGGTAAAAAATTCCTCAAGTGTTATGAAATTCCCTAAGGATTTGCCCATCTTCTGACCATTGATAGTGATCATATTGTTATGCAACCAGTACTTGACTGATTCCTTTCCATTGGCAGCAACAGACTGGGCGATCTCACATTCATGATGAGGAAACAACAGGTCCATTCCACCTCCGTGTATATCGAAAGTTTCACCAAGATATTTTGTACTCATCGCTGTACATTCAAGATGCCAGCCGGGAAAACCATCACTCCACGGAGAAGGCCAGTGCATGATATGTTCTGCGGAAGCTTTTTTCCATAATGCAAAATCAAAAGGGTTCCTTTTTTCATCCTGCCCTTCAAGTTCGCGGGTGTTTGCAAGAAGATCATCCAGCACTCTTCCGGAAAGCTTGCCGTAGTTGTGTTTCTCATTATATTTGGCAACATCGAAATAAACAGAGCCATTCACCTCGTAAGCAAATCCTGCCTCAATAATTTTCCTGACCATGTCAATTTGCTCGATGATATGTCCTGAAGCGCGAGGTTCAATGCTTGGACGTAAAATGTTCAGCATGTCCATGAACTTTTGATAACGGTCAATATAGTATTGGGCCACTTCCATAGGTTCCAGTTGTTCCAGCCGTGCTTTTTTTGCTATTTTATCATCGCCTTCATCGGCATCATTTTCAAGATGTCCAACGTCGGTGATATTTCTAACATAGCGAACTTTGTATCCGATGAATTTCAGATAGCGGAAAATAAGATCAAACGTGATGGCAGGACGCGCATGACCCAAATGCGGATCACCATAAACAGTAGGTCCGCAAACATACATTCCAACAAATGGAGATTTAATTGGAACAAAAATTTCTTTCTTCCTTGTAATCGTGTTGTACAATACTATATCCTGCATCTTAATCGTAGTTTTGAGTCTGCAAAATAACTGATTTTTTGCCAATAGGAGTGAATAAATTTTACAAGATTTCGATTGCAAACAGATGCTCCATTAAATATTTTCGAAAAATATTTCAGGATTCAATAATGTGAAATAAAATAGACTAAATTTGCCGTTGTTAAAAAAATAACAAATACACATAACACACACAATTTTTATGAAAAAGATTCTTGTAATTGGAGCAGTTGGACAGATAGGTACCGAGCTTACAATGGAACTTAGGAATTTACACGGAGGCGATAATGTAATTGCTTCGGATATTAAATTATCAGACTGTGAAAAGTTGAATGTTTCCGGCCCTTTTGAGACCCTTGACATCATGGATAAAAATGCTATTGTAGCATTGATCAAAAAACATAACATCAATACCATCGTTGATCTTGCTGCAATTTTGTCTGCAACAGGAGAGAAAAACCCTACACTGGCATGGAATGTAAACATCAACGGATTTATCAATGTGCTTCAGATTGCAGTAGAATACAAGATACAGCAGGTTTTTATTCCAAGTTCAATTGCAGTTTTCGGACCAGGCACACCGCTGGATTCAGCACCGCAGGAAACAGTTTTAAAACCTACGACCATGTATGGTATAACAAAAGTTGCAGGCGAATTGCTGGGTGATTATTATGTGAAAAAATACAATCTTGATGTTCGTGGTTTGCGATATCCGGGCATCATCAGCAATGAAACCCTGCCCGGTGGCGGCACCACTGACTATGCAGTGGATATTTATTATTCAGCAATAAAATACGGAAAATATACCTGCTTTGTAAAAGAAGACACACGCCTCCCGATGATGTATATGCCCGACTGTCTCAAAGCAAGTCTTGACCTGATGAATGCTGACTTTTCAAAACTGGTTCACCATGGTGATTTCAATGTAGGAGCCATGAGTTTTTCAGTAAAAGAACAGGCTGAGAACATCAAAAAATACATACCAAACTTTACAATTGAATACAAGCCAGATTACCGACAGGACATAGCAGATAGCTGGCCCAACTCAGTGGATGATTCCGCTGCCCGCAATGAATGGGGATGGAAACCTTCTTATGATCTTGATGCAATGACACAGGATATGTTGAAGGTAATTGGAGAAAAACATAAGCTGGGGTTGGTGTAAAATGGAATCTCAAGGTAATTTTCAATCATTTGTAAATTACACAATATTGCTTCAACTGACCAATGGTAAACAACAATAGAAACGTTTAATATAGTTCAATAACTGACCAGTTAAAGTTGAATATTGAATTGAATTTCTTTCTACCTTTGCACGCTGAAAAATTAACGATTTAATACTATAGCCGTGGATTTATTTGATAAAATTTTACAAAGACCGGGACCCTTCGGAGTATGGTCTGATCATGCTGACGGATATTTCATGTTTCCTAAATTGGAAGGTGAAATTGGCCCCAGGATGAAGTTTATGGGCAAGGAACGCCTTATCTGGAGTTTGAATAATTATCTTGGTCTTGCCAACCATCCTGAAGTGAGAAAAGTGGATGCCGAAGCTGCAAATGAATGGGGAATGGCCACTCCAATGGGTGCTCGAATGATGTCGGGGCAAACCAAATATCATGAGCAGTTGGAAAAAGAACTCGCTGCTTTTGTGTCAAAGGAAGACTCTTACCTGCTCAACTTTGGTTACCAGGGAATGGTTTCAATAATAGACAGTCTTGTTGACCGGAAAGACGTGATCGTTTATGATGCCGAGGCCCATGCCTGCATCATGGACGGAATGAGGCTGCACATAGGAAAGCGTTTTGTTTACAAACACAACGACATTGAAAGCTGTGAAAAACAATTGCAGCATGCTACCAAAATTGTTGAAGAAACGGGCGGAGCAATTCTTGTCATTACTGAAGGCGTTTACGGAATGTCGGGCGCACAGGGAAAAATAAAAGAGATCACCGAACTGAAAAAGAAATATAACTTCCGGCTGATGATTGATGATGCTCATGGATTCGGAACACTTGGCAAAACCGGCGCCGGTACAGCCGAGCATCAGGGTTGTCAGGATGGAGTGGATCTGTACTTTGGTGCTTTCGCCAAATCAATGGCAACTATTGGCGGGTTCATTGCCAGCAATAAAGAGATAGTAAAATTTCTGCGTTTTAATATGCGTTCACAGATCTATGCCAAATCTCTTCCGATGCCTATCGTTATGGGCGCTCTTAAACGTTTGGATATGATCCGTACCATGCCTGAGCTGAGAGAAAATCTCTGGAAAATAGTGAATGCGCTGCAGAATGGTTTTATCGAAAGAGGATTTAACATCGGTGGTTCAAACACTCCTGTAACACCTGTTCATTTGTCAGGAGGAGTCAGTGAAGCAGCCAATCTTGCCTTTGATCTGCGCGAGAATTTTAATATCTTCTGCTCTGTGGTTATGTATCCCGTTATTCCAAAAGGTATGATCATTTTCAGGATCATTCCCACAGCAGCTCACACAATGGAAGATGTTAACTATACATTGAATGCTTTTTCAGAATTAAAAGGAAATCTCGAAAGCGGAAAATATGCTGCTAAAGAGATGATAAATATTTCAGAGATTTTTAAGGATATACAAAAGAAGTAAAAAAGTGTCTGAAGTTCGGAGTGTCTAAAGTGTCTAGAGTACTTGGGGCACTGCAATCTTTAGACACTATAGCACACACTAGTCACTTTAGCACACTTTAGACACTCTAGCGCACTATAGACACTTTTTATGCAGGTTAGAATGAAGGCATTTCTGGAAGAAGAACTCCGGAAATTAGAAGAACAAAAATTATTTAAACACGAACGAATTATTGAAAGTCAGCAGGGAACAGAGATCACCGTAAAAGGTAAAAAATGCCTGAACTTCTGTGCCAACAATTACCTCGGACTTTCATCACATCCTGAAATTATCAAAGCTTCTCACGAAGCTCTCGACCGCCGGGGTTATGGTTTGTCTTCGGTACGTTTCATTTGCGGAACGCAGGATATTCATAAAGAACTTGAAAAGAAAGTTTCCGATTTCCTGGGAATGGAAGACACACTTCTTTTCTCATCATGCTTTGATGCAAATCTTGCTGTTTTTGAAGCGCTGTTGGGTGAAGAGGATGCCATCATTACCGATGCGTTGAATCATGCTTCCATTATAGACGGAGTACGTCTTTGCAAAGCACAACGCTGGATTTACAATCATGGTGAAATGGGTGATACGGAAAAAACCGATCATGCAACAGGCAAAAAAGGCAAAGGACTTGAAAGATGTTTGAAAGAAGCACAGGATTGCCGTTTCAGACTTATCGCAACTGATGGTTCTTTCAGTATGGACGGCGACATTGCCCGGCTTCAGGAAATCTGCGATCTTGCTGAAAAGTATGATGCAGTTGTGATGGTTGACGACAGTCATTCCACCGGATTCCTGGGTAAGACAGGCCGCGGAACTCACGAATATCGTGGTGTGATGGGCCGGGTTGACATTATCAGCACAACCTTTGGCAAGGCTCTTGGCGGCGCTTCTGGTGGCTGTATCGTAGCAAGCAATGAGATCGTCAGCTGGCTTCGTAATAAAGCACGTCCTTACACTTTCTCGAATACAGTATCACCTGCTGTGGTCGGCGGTACCATAAAAGCACTGGATCTGATAATGAAGTCAACAGAATTGCGTGACAAGCTTGAGTTAAACACCAAATACTTCCGTAAAAAGATGACCGAAGCGGGCTTCGATATCATCCCGGGTGTTCATCCAATAGTTGCAGTAAAGTTTGGTAAATATCCCGATAGTTCCAAACTGGCAGTTAACTTTGCCAATAAAATGCTGGAAGAAGGGATTTATGTCATAGCATTCTCCTTCCCTATTGTACCACGTGGTAAAGACCGAATACGTGTTCAGGTTTCGGCTGCACATAGCACAGAACAGTTAGATAAGGCTGTAGCGGCTTTTATAAATATTGCTGAGAAATGCGGGATGTTTAGTAATAATGAAATTGGAAATTAGATATTGGGTGAAATTGGAAATTTATAACTGATGTTTCGCAAACCTTATTTTTTCTCACTTTTTCACCTTAGTAGAAAATGAAAACGCAGGAAATTTGACCTTATTACCTTATCGGGTCTGAATTAGGTAATAAGGTTAAGAGTTAAGGTGTTTGTTTTTTCAACTAAGTCATGGAGCAAAGAGAACATCGCAATTTAAAAGAAAGAAACGTTAGAGAATTATCCGTATGAAAACTTTTCCAAAGTGAAGAAAACTTTGGAAAAGTATGGCTTAGGAAAATTGAAGTTACATAAGTGGTTAAGAGATGAAGAATAAGGTTTTTTGCATTACAAGAATAGAATCATTACCCGCTATTGTAACATTATCTAAAATTGAATCATCATTTACAAATGACCACAAATAATTAAAACTAACTCAAACACTCCCCGAAACTTTAGACACTTTAGAACACTTTAAACTTAAGACACTTTTCCATGAACGTCCACAACCTTGATTGCATTTTTAAACCCACCCGAATAGCTCTGATCGGGGTCACCATTAATCCAAACAGTGTAAGCGGAAAAGTACTGCAAAACCTTGTCGGCAGCGGTTTCAAGGGTGTTGTTTATCCAATCCACGAAACCAGCGAAGCCCTCATGGGTATTTCCTGTTTTCCGAATTTGGCATCACTTCCCCGCACTCCCGACCTTGCAGTTATTTGTTCAGAAGCAAAAAAAGTTCCTGCACAGGTGAAAGCCTGTGGTGAAGCGGGCATCAAAGGGATCATTATCATGTCATCGGGGTTTAAAGAAAGCGGTGAAGAAGGTGCAAAACTGGAAGAAGAAATAAAAGAGACAAGAACGCATTACCCCGGCATGCGGATCATTGGTCCAAACTGTCTTGGAATTATCATACCGGCATTAAATCTCAATCTTAGTTTCGCACATGAATTGCCCTACAAAGGAAATATTGCATTCATCTCACAGTCGGGTGCACTATGCACATCAGTGCTCGATTGGGCAATGGAAGAAAAGATAGGCTTTTCAACATTTATTTCCATCGGTAATACTGTTGATGTTGATTTTGGTCACATCATAGATTATCTCGGCGTTGACGACAACACTAAATTCATTATCCTCTACATAGAATCCATTACCAATGCCCGCAAATTCATGTCGGCATCGCGGGCTTTTGCACGCACCAAACCTATCATTGTTTACAAAGCAGGGCGATTTCCCGAATCGGCTGCAGTGGCGGCTTCTCACACAGGAGCGCTGGCAGTGGAAGATAATATTTACGATGCGGTTTTTCAGCGCACAGCCATTGCCCGTGTTTATGATATTGGTGAGATCTTTGATTGTGCTGCTCTGATAGGCAGAAATAAAATTCCGCAAGGTGCGAAACTAGGTATCGTGACCAATGCAGGTGGTCCGGCCGTAATGGCCTCAGATGCATTGATCGCTGCCAAAGGAAGTCTGGCAAAGTTATCGGATGAGACCATGGAATTGCTGAATGACAACTTGCCTTCTATGTGGTCGCACCGAAACCCTGTTGATGTCCTGGGAGACGATAAATACAAACGACTGATCAAAGCCACTGAGATCGTTTTGCAGGATAAAAATGTTGATGCCGTTTTGGTCATCCTCACTCCGCAGGCTATGACCAACATTACTGCTGCTGCCAAAGCCATTGGTGAATTGCAGGCTGTTACAAAGAAACCTATTCTTGCTGCATGGCTGGGTGGACTACGCATGAAAGAAGGCATCAGGGTGCTGAATGATTACAAAGTTGCTGCTTACAAAACACCTGAACAGGCTGTACGAGCCTTTATGACGCTGGTTGAATATTCACGCAATCTCGTAACTCTTTACGAAACACCAAAAGATATTCCAATTGAATTTTCACTCGACAGGAAAGAGATCCGCAAAGAATTCCATGAAATTGCCAAAGGCAAAGTTTCGGTTCTTTCTGAAGAAAAATCAAAGAAGATATTGCAGGCTTATGGCATTCCGGTTTCCATTCCGCGTACTGCTAAAAATGCTGCACAGGCTATAGAAGTAGCTGACGAAATTGGCTATCCCGTGGTGTTTAAAATTTTATCGCCCGAAATCAGTCATAAGACCGATGTGGGCGGAGTGATGCTGAACATTCAAAATGATGCACAGGCTGAACAGGCTTTCCATACCATCAGAGGAAGGGTTTCGGCCAAAATGCCGGATGCGAAAATTGAAGGTATTACCATTCAGCCTATGATCAAAATTCCGGGATCATTAGAATTGATTCTCGGCATTAAAAAAGACAGTGTTTTCGGAACTATCATTCTTGTTGGCGCAGGTGGTGTGACTGCTGAACTTTTTGCTGACCATAGTCTTGGTTTTCCTCCGCTGAATGAAAGGCTCACCCGCCGTATGCTTGAAGATCTAAAGATATGGCCACTGTTGATTGGTTTCAGAGGCAGCAAACCGGTGAATATGGACAAACTGATTGAGATCATTATCCGCCTGTCATATCTCGCCGCCGACTATCCCGAGATCGTTGAACTTGATATTAACCCACTACTGGTTTCGCCCGGAGAACTCATTGCGCTTGATGCAAGGATAGTGGTTGATAAATCTCATGCCATCAATGTTGACAAATATGACCATCTGGCTATTGTTCCCTATCCGGAAGATTATGTTTCGCAACCACAGACTATCGGTGGCAAACAGGTAGTTTTCCGTCCTATTCGCCCCGAAGATGAACCCATGTGGCTCGATATGCTTGCCAGTTGTTCGCGTGAATCAATTTATTCACGCTTCAATTATTTTTTCCAATGGGCTTCGCATGATGTGGCCACACGATTTTGCTACATTGACTATAACCGCGAGATTGCCATCGTTGCTGAAGTTGTTGAAAAAGGCGAAAGAAAACTGGTTGGTGTGGGCCGCCTGATCGCAAATTTTGAACATGAAAATGTGGAATATGCCATTCTTGTTACCGACAAATGGCAGAACAAAGCCCTGGGTGGTCTTCTGACTGATTATTGCCTCGAGATCTCAAAGAAATGGGGGTTGAAAAGAGTGGTTGCCCAAACCACAAATGATAACCAAAGGGTTATTTCGGTGTTCCGCAAAAGAAACTTCAATATCACATACGACAAGGGAACAACGGTGTTTTTTGAGAAAGAGATAAAGTGAGTTTGATGTTTGTTTTACATTTTATATTTTTCTAATTTTACATTCTACGTTTTTTATTCTAGTTACTTGTCAGGGTTTCATCCCCGATTGATCAATGACTATTGACTATTGACCAATGTTGATTCCAGGTAATCAATGTAGGTAGTAATGTTTGCGCCACTCTCCACAATTTTATCAAATTTATTTAGCAGAGATTTTCTGTTCATAAACATCAGGTTGTTGTAGAGCTTGCTATTGTTGATACCGGGATGCATAAAATGTTCCTGTCCTTCATCAATGTCATAAGGGTGAATATAGCCAACCACAGGAAGATCATTTTTCCAGTCCTTTTTCAGCATTTTCTTTATAACAAAAAATGGCAGCACCCTCATATAGACACCGCCAGCAAAGGGGAACGAGATCACTTTTGATTTGTAGAGCGAGATGGGCAATTCCCAGATATTTTCATTCATCAATTTTGGTTCTCCGCCAAATTCAGGCCAACCGTATAATGGATTTTTAGCAGGTAGAACAGAGCTGGAATAAACAAAACCAAGGTCAGCAAGTTCTTTGTAAACCCACACTGTTTTCTCAGTCATAGAGTAGGTGGGAGCACGAAATCCACAGATCCTTCCGGCACCTGCATCACGAAGTACTTTCAAATTTTCAGTGATATCAGCCCTGAAAGAGCTAACGGTATATTTATCCAACGGAATATGCTTGTTAGAATGACATGCGATTTCATGACCTTTATCAACAATTTTTTTAATAAGAGTGGGATATGCTTTTGCAACATCACCCACCACAAAGAACGTGGCTTTGCAATTGTGTTTGTCAAGAAAAGCAAGATATTTTTCTGTCATCAGTGGAACTCTCTCTTCATACTGCTGCCCGTTTTCAACAAGCAACCTCACATCTTCAAGGTCCACACTGAACAGGTAAACATTTTTATTAGGTTCCGACATTATTTCACGTTGTGATTTTGCAACACCATGCTATCAATGGATTCAATATAAGTTTTCAACTGAACACCAAATATCTTTAAAGTTTCAGTCATGTCAAATTTGATGTTGCATTTCAATCCCAGGATATTTTCTTTTGTGATCGGGATTTTTAACCCCACCATACTTGAAGCAAATATCAACAAATTTGCACACCAGTAAGGGAAAGGAACAAAAATATTTCTTTTCCCAAGCCCTGCTGAAACGGCATTGTAAAATTCCTTCATGGTTATTGCCACAGGTTCACCAACAGGATAAACACCGCTGATATCTTTCTCAAATCCTGTCTGAATTATTTTGGCGAGATCATCAATATGTACAGTGTGCACAGGCTGATTTCCGCCTCCTATCATAGGAATGAATTTGCTTTTCGACATGATGCCGGCAATAGTTTTATACAGTCCTCCATCACCAATGACAAGGCCTGGTCTCAGTATAAGATGATTGACATTTTTAAAAAGATCCTCAAGCAACATCTTGTTTTGGCCATAATAAGAAAGAGCGCCTTCATGAGCAGAGAGGCTTGAAAGAAAAACGACTTTTTTTACATTGTATTTTGTAACCACATCAAACAATCGTTTTGCACCAATGACATTGGTCATGTCAATTGTTTTTGAGTTTCCTGAATGAATCTGATAAGCACAATGAATGACAAAGTCAGCCCTTGAAAAGATGTATTCATTCAGGATCTCTTTCCCCAGATCATAGTTTACGAACTCAGCATTTACAGGCAGTTTATCAGGGGCTGTCCTTGCAAGCGCATAAATTTTATATTGCCTTTCGGCAAAATAATGCATAAGCTGATTGCCGATAAATCCATTGGCGCCGGTGATGACAATAGTTTTATCTTTCATCTGATTTCATTGAATTGGTTGCCACGACATGCGCATTGGCCATAACAGTAAAGGTGATTCCTTTTGCAGGTAAATAATGAAACCCTGAACCATCAGCCATAAAAACATTCTTTGTCCGGTTCAGCCGCCCGTTGTAAGCAATAGTTCCGTATTTCTCATCCTTACTGAAAGGAACTGTTCCTGCATAATGAATGCTTGAACCATATCCCGGATCGAGCCGCATCACCGGATAACAACCCAACTGACGAAGCGCTTTCCTGACTGTTTTTTCGTTCGACTTTACTTTATTATTTTCTTCTGTTGAAAGTGCATAATGGGCGAATAATTTATCTCCTGTAAAAGAATTAATGTCTTTCTGCAATTCAAGAAACTTATCCGTTGAGGGATTGTCAGGATGATGAATGCCTGCTATCATGAATGCTGACTGAAGATACTGCATAATGATACGCCCACCTTCCAGGTCAATTGGCGCTTCCTTCACAAGCCTGTAAAGCATAAGTGAACGATAAGTGAAGAGAGCCACAGTCACCACATCGTCATTTTTGCCATTGATATCATAGAACATCACCGCCTGTCCCTGGCTTGATTTGAAGCGGTCGAGAGGTTTTCCCAACTGTCTTAAATGAATGCATGGCATGTAGGTATAAGGGTTACAAAGAACCGGAAGTTGTTTGACATTTTCAGGAAATGACCGCATCACAAGGCGGGCAGAGCCCAGAGGCCCCACAGCTATGAGTAATTTCTTACAGGTAAAAGTTATGGTTTCGTTATTGTCAATATTTTTTGCTTCAACAATTGCGCGGTCATCTTTTTCACTGAAATGAAGAACAAGTGTCTTTTCAATGTAGGTGAAGTTCTTATTTTTCTTCAGTTCTTCAATGGTCATCCATGCACGATAAGCTGTCCATCCCTGATCAGAATAAAAATCCATGTCTTTATACTCCGTCTTCTTCCTGTTTTTATAATCAACGGAAAGCATTGCCATAGCAGGATTTCCAACAAAAATATTTTTCCCAGCGAAATTTTCTTTCTTGCTGAGATATTTATTATAAAGTTTTTCGGAAGAGTTATCCATCTTTAGCGGAGGAAGAATATTTTTCAAATGTGCGGTTGTAAATGGTGCTGCATTATCATTGGCACACGAGATGCCAATCCTTTCACTCATTACTTCGTAAGCATTTTTAAAAGTATCCTTATCAAGTCCGGCTTTCAGAAGTTCAGCATCCGAATACACATAACATCCCAACCCCCAACCTGCACCCAATCCACCGTAAGCAAGGCTTTCCATGGGTACAAAAGTTTTTGATTCAAGAGGAATGTATTTGTCAACACCTTTAATCAGGTGTTTCCTCGGAGGAGTAAGCTGAGCGCCCACCTTGGCTTCATCAAGAGGAATGGTTTCAAAACTATTACCGAAAAAATAGCTGTATTGTGATTTATCATTTTTCCTGAGGTTTTCAAAATCATCATCAGGTACAAGTCCGGCATATTTTTCATCCCTGAATCCAACATCAATCATGGTGACATTTTTCCCACCCTCAATCAGTGTTTGAGCAGCCTGTGCACCTGATGGCCCGGAACCAATAACAATATAATCGCAATCTCTGTTCATGCTTTACCAAATAATCTGATCAGAAAAAAACCAAAAATAAATCTGTAAACACTCCTTGTTCCAACAGCGCAAATTCTGATCATCGTAAAGAATGATCCCTTCTTAGCTAAGAAGTATTTTGTGTATTCAGGGCTTGCTTCCAACACTGCCAGCATTACGAATATTTTTTTCCTCAGCACTGATTGTTTATCCGTCAATGCAAGTGCTGCATCAATAAAGCCGATCCAGAAAGGAAAGCGGAGAACAAAATTTTCAAGTTTTTTATCTCTCCTTTCACAAACAAGATCACGCGCTTCAATAGCTTTCTGATATAAAAAAGCAGAAGCATCGTTGACCCTTATACCTGTAAGGTATCTCGCAAATATCCTTGCCTCCTTTGAAATATTATCTGCACCCACGCTGCTTATTATTCGATTTCATAATAATTACTGACTAATGACCATTGACCAATGACTATTGACCAATGACTATTTAATGCTACTTTTTCTGATCATAGATAATTGTTCAGCTATAAGTCCTAGTAAAAAGAAAATGATTCCCGTCAGAATAGCAAGCAATGCACCACTACTGACACCAAGTCCACGCAAAGCGATTGGAGTACCCCAGGCAATACCTAAGACTATGCTGGCAATGGAAATAGGCAGAAATATTTTCATAGGATTAAACAGCACAACAATATTCATGATCTCAATGATGGTTTCAATAGCAGTTTTGAAAGAAACGTTGCTGTTGCCAGTTGTCCGGGGTTTGATTTTGATGGGAGTTTCCAGTACTAAATGCCGCTGACTGATAAATGTCAGGGCAATGATATCACTGAATGCCATTGAATCGGGGCACATAGAAATATATTTTACGGCGAGTGCAGTATTGAATATCTTCATCCCCGAATTGATATCATAAATGTGGAGTGGCATAAGCCATCGGGCAATACCTCTGATAATTGATTTGCCCATTCTCCTGTACAATGACTGTGATTTAAGCCCTTTTCGAGAGCCTACGATCATCTCTGCATCTTTTTCAATTATCTCATCATACAACTTTTTGACATCTTCAAGATAATGCTGACCATCGGCATCAATGACAATAACATATTTTGTCTCTGCCAGAATAATACCCGACTTTATAGCGCCTCCATAACCCCTGTTAACTTTGTGATGAATCACTTTAAAAAAATCCGCAGTGTTCAAAAAACCATTCAAAATTTCTTTTGTTTTATCCTTTGACCCATCATTGACAATGATCAAATCAAAGGAATTGCTCCTGCAAAAATCAATCACTTCCGGAAGAAATGTTTGCAGCGAATTCTCCTCGTTGTAAGCAGGAATGATAACAGAGAGTGTGTTTTTCATATTTTTTTAATAAACGCTCCTCAGCAATTAAGGGCGTAAAAATACCAAAATTCGATGATATACTTAGAGGGAGGGAAAATTTTCCTTTATCTCAAACCTTATATTTCTCATTCTTTTCTAAAGTTACTACGTGTTTCGAGGTGAAAAACTTCAAAGATTTCCTTTTCCATTTTTCTACAATATGATGCTTTTTAAATTTTCTAAATAGCGGAATTAATAGTAAATGCGACATTGTAATGGAGAAATTAATGCCTTTGTGTCCCAAATTATGCAAATATGATTAAGCGAGTTATTCAGGATAGAGTTATAGAGCGATTAAAACCCAACAAAGTTGTAATGTTATATGGTGCAAGGCGAGTTGGAAAAACAGTGCTTATTAAGGAAATAATAAAGGAATTTCTAGGGAAATGTTTATTACCGAATGGTGAAGATTATAATGCCAAAGCTTTGCTGGAAGAAAAAAGTATTGCAAATTATTCAGGTTTATTGCAAGGATTTGATATGTTAGTGATAGATGAAGCACAGAATATTCCGGAAATCGGGCAAAAACTTAAATTAATTGTTGATGAAATTCCCGGAATAAAAGTTCTGGCAAGTGGATCATCTTCATTTGATTTGTACCATAGCACAGGAGAGCCATTGGTCGGCAGAAACATTATTTTTCAGCTATTTCCATTCAGTCAGGAAGAATTTAAACTTACCGAAAACTTGTTAGAGACAAGACAAAATCTTGAATCAAGAATGATCTACGGTAGTTATCCGGAACCTTCATTTATTGAACATTTTGATGAAAAACGTGAATACTTAAAAGAGTTGGTGAACTCCTATTTATTAAAGGACATTCTTTCAATTGACGGATTAAGGAATTCAGGTAAAATGAAGGATTTGCTACAGATAATTGCTTTCCAAATTGGTTCTGAAGTGTCATTTGAAGAATTGGGACGACAATTAGGAATGAATAAAGGAACAGTGGAAAAATACCTTGACATGTTATCTAAAATTTTTGTCATTTTCCGTTTAAAAGGTTTTTCGCGCAATCTCAGAAAAGAAATAAGCAAAACTGCAAAATGGTACTTTTATGATAACGGTATAAGAAATGCAATAATAAGCAATTTTTCTCCTTTGGCATTACGCAATGACACTGGTCATTTATGGGAAAATTATTTGTTAAGTGAGCGCCAAAAATTAAACAATAACAAGAGATACAGTAAAGAACATTTTTTCTGGCGTACATATGATGGACAAGAAATTGACCTTATAGAAACCAGGGATGATCAAATCTCAGCTTATGAATGTAAGTGGGGAAAAAGTTCCGGAAAAACACCTGGCGCTTTTTCCAAAGCTTATCCTGATGCATCTTATAAGTTAGTAAATCGGGATAATTACCTGGAGTTCGTTTTGTAAACATAAAGTCATCCATGGTAAAAAATCAGGGATCCTAGTAGCCATGAATTATTTAATTGCAAACATTGTTTTATTATCACGGCTGAAGAAGAAAGGGAAATAAAAGTTGAAGGCCTCCATATTCGGATACTTGCCGCATATAAACTATTTCTGGGTTATTATAAAAGCACAAACTTTTAAATCTTTTATCAGGTTTTGCTACAGGGATGATTGTATTGTTTGATCAGATTTCGACCTAACACAAGTTATCAACAACTTTTTCACTTCGAAAATTCAGTGTCTTCCTGAATAATCCCCATTTTAATGTAAATTGGACGGATCATTTTTCTAATAGTGGGAAGTTTATAAGCGAAGATAATTGCCCCCAGAATGCATGAGGCACCACCAATGATGAGTGTGTTTGGTGCGCCAATACTGCTTGCCAGTGAACCGGCCATTAAGCTGCCAAAAGGCGCACTACCCATAAAAGCCATGGTGTAGAAACTCATCACACGTCCACGCTTATCATCATCAACAATGGTTTGTAGTATGGTGTTACTCGAAGTCAACTGCATAATCATTCCCAGTCCGATCACAAGCATCAAAACCATCGAAATAATAAAGATGGGAGAGAAAGAAAAAGCAATAAGTCCGCAGCCGAACACTCCTGCAAAAAGTGGAATAAACTTTATAAGACCACGGACGCTTTTCCTTGAAGCCATATAGATCGAACCTACCAGTGCACCAATGCCTGAAGCACCCATAAGAAAACCAAAAGTATGAGGTCCGCCATGAAGTATTGTCTTAGCAAAAACCGGCATCAGGACAGTATATGACATTCCCATCAGACTGACTGTTGCAAGCAGAAGGATAATATACCTGATAGGCAAAAATCCAAAAGTATATTTGAAGCCCTCTTTGAAACCCTGCACCACGCGTGTTTGTTTAGCTGATATTGTGCGGGGAGGAATATGCATCATAAGCAGGAAAGCGATAACAAAAATATAACTGATGCCGTTTATCAGGAAACATACACCTTCGCCGGTGAAAGCAATCAGTAAACCTGCTATCGAAGGTCCAATTAATCGCGCACCATTGACCATCGAAGAATTTAAAGCTATTGCATTGCCAAGATCCTCTCTTTTTTCGATCATATCAACAACAAAAGATTGCCTGACCGGCACATCAAAAGCATTGATGCAACCAAGAAAAACATTTAAAAGAATGATGTGCCAAACTGAAATGGAATGATTGAAAAAAAGCAGTGTTAATGCGAATGCCTGAATCATGGCAAGCACCTGAGTAATGATCAAAATAGTGTAGCGATTCCATCTGTCAACCAAAACACCTGCAAGGGGAGCAATGATAAACGTAGGTATCTGACCGGCAAAACCTGCAACTCCCAATAAAAAAGGTGAACCGGTAATGCTATATACCAGCCAGGGCACGGCTATTCTCTGTATCCATGTTCCAATCAAAGAAATACTTTGCCCGAAGAAAAAAAGTCTGAAATTCCGGTACTGAAGAGAACGGTAGATATTTTTTAAACCTGCTGTTTTTGGTGGACGATATTTTTGAGAATCATTATGCATTTTTACTAATCATAGGTCTTTAGTTTAATGACCACGAAGGATCGTACTGTTTATAGTGAGTGTCTAAAATAGCAACATACTTCAACCATTTACAGCAAATTTAACCATCTGCTATAAACCTGAATTCTATAACCAAACTTCATCAATCCAATACTGCACTCAGCGCTTCCCTGCAGTTACCTTCAAACACTCCACCATGATAACAAACGATATTTTTAATGTCGAAAGTCAACATTTTTTTGATGTATTCTTTAGCCTGATCCTTATCAAGCGTAAACATAGGATTTATGACAAATTTACCATCAACTATTCCCACAGCGTCGCCTGTTATCATCGTTTTTGTTGCTTCAAAATAAACAGAAATATGACCTGGCATATGACCTGGTGTAGCGATAACTCTTATTCCATGGCATCCGGACAATATTTCATTATCCTTTAAAAGTACATCAACATTTGTGCTTTCGACACCTTCAATCATCCTTTTCAGTCTGATGAGGTTTTCTTTTTGATCATCACTCATCTTGTCAATGTTATTTTCAGCCCACACCAGCCGTAGTGATTTCTTTTTACCACTGATATAATCCGCTTCAATTTCGGAAGACATAACCTGGACATTTTTAAATCTTCTTTTCATTTCAGCAAGACCACTGATATGGTCAATATCCTGATGGGTAATAACGATTTTAGTCAAATTTTCCAGATCAATTCCTTTTTCTATCGCTGCAGATTTGAATAATTCAAACTGACCCGCATAGCCGGCATCCACAAGCACCATTTCTTTGTCTTCGCATATAACCACAGGGAATAAGGATCTGTTTATTCCTCCGATACTGGATTTGATTTCTAATACAACTAGTTTATTCATTTTACTTCACTTAAAATTTTTGGATTAATTACTTTTCCTTTTTTGTTGACAACCTGCATTCAATTATTTGCTTTAATGCATAGTCAAGGCCATATTTTGCCCACAATGTTGTATCACTTCTAATGGAGAGCGGATCCTGATTGTTTTTAATATACTTTTCAATTGATCCAACTATTGAATCTTTAAAATTATTGAGCTTTAAAATGGAATTTCCCGGGATACAGTATTCGCCTTCGTAGGAATAAACAAATGCTATCACTTTATCGCCTTCTTTAAGTTTTAAATCATTAAAACAATCAGAAATAAAGTAACCCTCACCATCATAAGTATGACCTTGTTTTTTGGAATAACCCTCAGTCGGAGCAGTTTTATACTTGATGTCGTTGATCAAAATTATACCGGTTTGAGGTGAATAGAAAACCTCACCAACATTGCGACCTGTGGGAAATGGACCTTTGGGACTATAAAGTTTGCTGACAGTTCCTGTGAACACCAATGAATACGGATTACCGCAAAGCCCTGTAAACGGACCTCCGGAAGGAAACCAATAGGTGAACGGGACTTTTAAAGTATCAGTTTTAGCATTCACTGATTTTTCAAAAGCACCGGATTTGCTGACCATAAATCCACCCAAAACCAGTAGGGTCAATAATGATATCAACGTTTTCATGTTTAACAGTTTTTCAGATTTCTCCCGGTATCAGTGATAAGCCTTGTTTTTTACAGGTCATTCAACAAATGAACTGAAATTTTACATTTTCAAAACTGACCTGAAATGCACTTTTGCAGACATCATTTTTTCAAAAGCCAGTTTCACTAGTTCTAATGGAAATACTTCAACCATCGGGATTATCTTTGTTAGAACACTAAACCGAAGAGTATCTTCAATATTTCCTGTAACAAATCCACGGACAGAACGCTCACCACCCAATAAAAGACCGGGATTGATCTGCATTGGATCACCTGCACCGGCAACAATGATTGCTTGCCCGTTGCGACCAAGTCCGGGAATCAAAGTGGAGATAGCTTTACCACTTGGAGCTGTACAAAGGATCACCCTTGCACCACCCATTTTCATCAATTGTTTGGCAGCCTCGACCTCATCGGTATCAATGTAAACATGAGCACCAAGTTTATAGGCGAGTTCTTCTTTTTCTTTGCCACGCGAGAGGACCACTGTTTTGTATCCCAATTTAACTGCAAATTGCACGGCAAGATGTCCAAGTCCTCCCAATCCATGAATGGCAATAAGGTCTCCACCTTTAGCACCACTGCTCATCAATGCTCCAAAGGTTGTTCGTCCTGCGCAAAGCAAGGGCGCTGCATCTACTGCATTCAATTCGTCAGGAATGCTAACGATTACATCCTTGCCCGCGATCATATATTCAGCATAGCCACCATCCACATGAAGACCGGTGGTTAATGACTTTTCGCATGAACCAAAATCTCCTTTATGACAGGCAGT
>CAISZK010000120.1 GCA_903889915.1 uncultured Bacteroidota bacterium | reverse complement strand
CTTAAAGCAAATTCTTTAATTTCATTTGATGTCATAAACTGTTTCTGAATTGAATGATGGGTATTAAAATCACTTTAAAATTATTTTCGTTCAAAATTGTCTTCATCAACATTGATCCTGTCACCGTGCGATTTTGGCTGCGACACTACCAGGAACGTCAGATTGCTTTCTTTATTGTTCGCTATTCTGTGTTTCTCTCCGGGTTTAATAAAAATCCCTTTGTCTTTCTCAACAATATAAGTTTTACCATCAATATCAAAAGTTGCTTCTCCTTCCAATATGTAAAAGAATTGCTGTGCTTTTTCATGATAGTGGAGCTTTTCTTTTGTCAGTGCTGGCATGGTTTCTTTAATAACCGATAGATTGTCGGATTTCACAAAATGCCACCCATCACATCCATCGCCCCACAGGTAATGTTCACCACTTTTAATATCAATTATTTTTGTCATCAGTCATCAGTCATCAGTCATTTGTCATTAGTCATAAGTCATAAGTCAGCAGCCACAGTGTCATTGACCATTGACCATTGACCAATGACCAATGACTATTGACTATTGACTATTGACTATATTTTGTATAGGTCTCCGTTAAGGTATTTCAATCCTGAATCACAAATAATGGTAACAATGCGCTTGCCGGGCCCTATGATACGTGCTCTCTGAATGGCAGCCCACACGTTGGCTCCCGACGTTGTCCCTCCGAAAATACCTTCCCTTTTTGCAAGCTTCCTTGCGGTTTCGTATGCATCATCATCAGTAACTGACATGATCTCATCAGCAAGATCGAGCCGGCAGATTGACGGAACAAAACCGGCGCCAATGCCTTCCAGTTTGTGCGTACCTGATGTGTCACCGCCCGAAAGTGAACGCACATTGAATGGTTCAACAGGGATGCAGCGGATGCCGGGAATTTCGTTTTTCAACACTTCTGCATTGCCCGAAAAACATCCGCCCGTTCCAACGCCTGCAATAAACTCATCAATGTTTTTACCAAGAACATCCATGATCTCTTTTGCCATAGCATGATACGCATTCCGGTTGTCAGCATTATTAAACTGATCAGTCCAAAAGGTGTTTGGGGCTTTGCTCAGTTCTTTGGCTCTCTCAACCAATTGGCCAATCAGCTTTGCTGTGATTAAGCCATTTTCGCTTTCTATCAATTCCAGCGTAGCGCCAAAAGCTTTCATGGTTTGAAGTTTTTCTTCAGCAAAAGCATCCGACGAAACGAAATGCGCCTTATAGCCTTTCGTTGCGCATACCATCGCTAGTGAGCTTCCCGTGCTTCCTCCCGTATATTCCAATACAGTTCCGCCGCGTTTGAGCTGACCTCTTTTTTCAGCGCCTTCAATCATTGCCAGCGCCATCCGGTCTTTCATGCTTCCGGTGGGGTTGCCGCCTTCGTATTTCACAAAAATTTCTGCACATCCAGGTTCGGATAATTTTTCTAATAGTATTAAGGGCGTATTTCCTATTGATGTCATATCGGGGATTAAAATGTGAGCAGATCGCTGTTCACCATAGTTGTTTTGATAATCTCATAACAGAGCCTGCATTTAACATGCAAAAGTAAAGGAATTTTATTTGCGGAATGCAAAAGAATACTGATTTGCGAACATGAAAGCAGACGCTCCCGAACATGTATTGACGGGTATGAAAACAATGCGACAGACCGGATAAAGGGAAATTCCAATAGCATGAATAAAATTGAGAAGGTATAACATTTTTATTGAATTGAAAAGAGATGGTGAAATAAAACAGAAGGGAAGAAATGTTTCAGGAGCAAACAAGGAATGAATTGAAACAGGAGAAAAAAGAGCAATTACAAGTTGACATCGTGAAATGACAATGTAAGAATGAGAAATTAGAGTTGGACTTCTTACAATAACAACGCGACTTCCTGCAATGACAGTGCGACTTCCTGCAAATACAACAGGACTTCCTGCAATGACAACGCAAATATGAGCAATTACAAGTGGAAAATGTAACGTTACAGTGCGAAAAGCAATTAAAACGACACGTGAAGTAACCGTGACTGAGAAAAAAAGAACCGAAACGACACGTGAAGTAACCGTGACTGGG
>CAISZK010000119.1 GCA_903889915.1 uncultured Bacteroidota bacterium | reverse complement strand
CAGAAATATTAAATATCTTCAGGTCACGAAAATAAAAATCAACAACAAACGCATAGTTACCAGAAGCGGCTATACTCCATGGGCCAGACCCTGACCCTGTGGAAGTGGTGCTTTTCAGAACAGGCGCTGCAGGATTGCTGACATCAAATATCTTCATATCCTCACTTGTGTTATCCACCACACAAGCATAATTGACAGAAACTGCAACACCAAAAGGAAGAGTCCCTGTAGCAGTAGTGCTTTGAAGAACGGGTGCAGAAGGGATGCTTATATCAAATATTATCAGGTCATTGGTATTGCGATCCACGATATAAGCATAATTGCCTGAAACAGCTACACAATTCGGAACAACCCCCGTTGCAGTTGTGCTTATAAGAACAGGTGTGGCGTGGGTGCTAATATCAAATATTTTCAGGTCATTGCTATTACTTTCCACCATATAAGCATAGTTGCCTGAAATAACAATACTTTGAGGTGATAAGCCGGTGGAAATGGTGTTTACCCTGTTTAGGCATGAAAAGTCAGGAGTGAAAGAAGAAAGTAGCTGAGAAAGATCTGACTTCTGCCAGCTTGCTTTACCTGTTGAATCGCTGGTTAGAATTTTATTTTTGCCTTCAGTACCATCAGTAATTTTTATGGAGCCATTTAAATCGAGCTTTGAAGCAGGAGATGAAGTTCCTATTCCAACATTAGCGCCATTGTTATAAATATTGTTGTTATTGAGCACCCATTGTGAGCCATCCCAATAAGAAGTATTACCGGCGGCTGTACCATTGGAAAGAAGCCCGGTGGCGCCTGTTGCACCGGTAATTCCTGTGGCGCCTGTTGCACCTGTAGCTCCCGGTGTACCGCTTGAAGCTGCATAAAGAGCATAAGGAACTGAAAGCAATTGGCTTGTTCCCATATCAACATAAGTTGTTCCTCCGGTAGCATCTAATTGCACCTGCATCCAATAGTTGCCGCTGCTCCATGCAATACTGCTGAATGTACCTGTTACAGGATTTCCTGTGCCTATTGACACAGTGAATAAACCAAACTGGTTGGTTGTCGGAGAAAATGTTTCAGAATAAACAATAGTTCCAGTAGCGGAAGTCTGATGAATAATGATCTTCAGACCTACCGCATGACTGGCTATTAAATGACCGGAAGCATCGCGGGCGACGGCCTGGTAATTTAATGCCTGCGGCACCTGTGCCATTGCAGGAATTAGAGCAAAGGTAAAGGCTAAAAGCACCACTGCTAATCTCAGAAAGTTTTTAAATTTCTTCATAGTTTTAAATTGTTTAATTGTTATACTTTTTAATTGTTCAATTGCTTTTTATTTTAATTTATAAGTGACTATAATTCATCATTTTTTTTCTGCAACAATTCTATCTTCTTTACAAAGCAATGATTCTTTCTGTCTGCTGCCACTGCCTGCTGCCACTGCCACTGCCTCCTATTAATACCCTCTGTTTACCAGGATTTTTGTTACACTGTTATTATTATAATTTGTTGTCCACATATTGGTGCCATCAAAGGCTATATTTACAGGATAGTCTCCAGTACCACTATATGTTGTCATTACCCCGGTCGGGCTTATCTTTGTTACGCTATTATCACCCCAGTTTGCTGTCCACATATTTGTTCCATCAAAGGCAATAGAATTCGGTCCGCTTCCAGTTCCGGAATAAGTTGTCATTGCGCCGGAAGGGCTAATTTTGGTTACACTGTTGTCACCATAGTTTGCAGTCCACATATTTGTCCCATCAAATGCAATAAATATAGGATGACTTCCAGTCCCTGTAAAAGTTGTGATAGCGCCTGTGGGCGTTATTTTAGTGACACTATTTCCAGTGTAATCTGCTGTCCACATATTAATTCCATCGAAAGCAATACTAGTAGGTCCACTACCAGTTCCGGTATAAGTTGTCATAGTACCGTCAGGTGATATCTTAGTTACACTATTATCACCATTAGCAGTCCACATATTAATTCCGTCAAAGGCAATTCCCTGAGGTCCATTTCCAACCCCTGTATAAGTTGTCATGGTGCCTGCCGGTGTAATTTTTGTTACACTATTATTATTCGCATTGGCAGTCCACATATTAGTGCCATCAAAGGCAATGCTCACGGGAGAACCCCCAGTCGAAACATACGTTGTCGTAGCACCGGTTGGGGTTATTTTAGTAACATTATTATTATCAATGTTAGTAGTCCACATGTTTGTTCCGTCAAAGGCAATGCCTACTGGGCCATTTCCGGTTCCACCATAAGTTGTCATCATCACCGGCAGGAACCTGAAAAGCGGAATATTTGTTGGTCCTTTAGTTATTCCACCATCCGGTTTTATTGTTCCTGCCACTTCAAGGGTTCTTAATGCTGCTAATGCGTTTATTGGAGTATTAGTCCCGATGCCAACATTTCCCGCCGAATCAATGATCATTTGCGCAGCATTATTGGTTTTGAATCGCAGAGAAACGTTATCAGATGTTCCAATGTAATTCGTTCCGTTTGTTCCGGAATTTCCAGCAATATGCCAGGCATTATCAGAAAAAGAACCAGTGGGACCAGTCGCACCGGTAAGTCCTGTTGCACCTGTGGCACCGGTAGCACCTGTAGCACCAGCTGTTCCACTTGAAGTGGCATAAAGTGCATAAGGAACAGACAACAATTGAGATGTTCCCATATCCACATAATTGCTTCCACCCGTGGCATCCATTTCAACTTTTAGCCAATATTGCCCGGTACTCCAATTGATGGCGCTGAATGTGCCGGTAACCGGTGTTCCTGTTCCAATGGATAATGTAAATAATCCAAATTGATTGGTTGAAGCGGTTTGGGTTTCGGAATAAACCACTGCACCTGTTTGTGAACCGGAAAGAACAGAAAGTTTTATTCCGACAGATTGATTTGTAATTAAATTACCGCTTGTATTCCTGGCTACAGCCTGGTAATTTATTGCCTGTGGCACTTGTGCCATTGCTGTGATAGTTAAAGTGAATGGTAAAAGAACCGTTAACACTTT
>CAISZK010000118.1 GCA_903889915.1 uncultured Bacteroidota bacterium | reverse complement strand
GGACAAGCTATATTCGATGTCAGCACACAAGTGATTGCATCGTTGTTCAAAGGGATATAAGAATAAGTTGAGCTGTTAGTCCCTGCATTCACACCATTTACTTTCCATTGATATGCAGGCAAAGTTCCTCCATTCGTTGGAGTAGCCGTTAATGTCACTGAAGAGCCTGAGCAAACTGGATTTGATGAGGCAGCAATTGCAACACTAACTGCTATATTAGGATTAACCGTAACATTGTAAACAGTTGGACTTGCCGCTGTGCAGGCCGCATTTGTATAATTAACACTGACAGTCTGCGCTCCGGCAGTGTTCCAGGTAATCGTTACTGTATTGGAAGTTGAAGTTCCGCCCGCAGTGATTGAACCTCCGGCAGAGACACTCCATGTATAATTACTCATTCCGGTTTCGGTTGTATAAACATTACCGGCTGTTCCTGCACAAACAGAAGTGAGCCCTATAAGCGTTGGTAATACTCCCGAACCCGTAACCACAGCACTTCCGGTCATTATTCCTGTTAAATAGGTTGCTTTTCTGTAAGCCGTAGCCGTATATGTTCCGACTGTCTGAAGTCCAAAGGAAATGGCTGAGCCAGTTCCTGCAACATAAGAACCAACAGGAACAGAATTTTTTAATAATTGATAAAGAACCCCTGTTTCGGAGCCACTCAAACCAACTGCAACTCCTGTTCCGCTGCAATCAGCTCCTCCACCTGTCATACTGAATGCAGTAACAGGTGCATTCAGAATTGGATTGGTCATCGTGGATACGGTGTGATCTGCTGAGTTTGTAATGTTAACTCCCAGGAAAGGAGATGTCTGGTCATAAGCAATGACTGCAGTGTTGTAAGGTGTAGCTGTAAAATTAAATGAAAAATTTGGAGCAAATATTCCAAAAGAAACTGAGTTTGTCAACCTCACGCGGGCAATCTTTGTTCCGGGAGCTGTTGTGGATATGATAGTAGCAGATCCATGCGGAACAACTCCTCCCGGTCCTATTTTGATGCAGTTTTGTGCTGCCGAAAAAGTGATAGAGGCAGGTTGCTGAGCCGCAACAAGTTGAGATGATCCTGCGATGATACTGGCAGTGACCGTTCCCCCATTGACAATGGAAGGGTTCACCAAGATCCCTGCCTGGAAAAGATCAAACTCAAAGACATTTGACAGGTCAGTATTTTGTAAATATATGTCGAATTCATAAACCGTTGAACTGGTTAAGGAGTCGTTGCGGATCGAGCACTGATATGAAGCAGGAACCTGTGCCCAACTTGCGGATGTGAATAATAATATTGACGTTAATGCAAGCAGCAAAATGGTAATTTTATTTGTTTTCATATTTCTATTTTTGATAATTGAATTAATTGATTGTTTAATCCCTGGTTTATTTCAATGATTTTGTATTGAGTTATTTCAGGAAAAAATAAACCGGAGAAGGTTCAAAACTTTTAAGTTCAAATTCCTTACCCGGTTTATTCCGCTTTAAAAGAAAATTATTTTATTTGAATGGTCTTTGTTATTGACCAAAGCTCTTACTATAAATATTCCTGATCTGTCGAGTGTAAAATTGTAAGTGTGATAACCGGCATCAATATTTGATTCATTCATTAATACTGCTATTTCTTTTCCACTTAGATCATACACTTTGATAATTGCATTTGTTATGTTGTTTGATGATAATTGAACTGTAATGTTTTTATCACTTGTTGTGAACAGGTTATAAAAATCCGAATTGTTCGGAATATCAGTACAATTTGTTGAAATGATATCAGAATAGGTAAAGTTACCATCAAAATCTGTTTGTTTCAACCGATAATAGGTCAGCGCATTCGCAAAAGGAACATCACTCAGATCATAATATTGATTTGTATTACTGTTCCCTGCACCACTGACATTTGCCACATCAACAAAATTAATAGCATCTGCACTTTTTTGCAAAGTGAAGTAATCGTTATTGGTCTCAGAGGCAGTCGTCCATACTAATTGCAATCCTTTCCCTGTACATTGACCATCAAAACTGATCAATTGTATCGGCAATGATGATGAGGTGATGGAAGCGGTTGTTGTTGGTTGCACTAAGGTGTACATCCAGGCTTCCTCGCCACTTATGGTAAACCCTGCAGTTGTGACAGTTTTATTGGTTCCGATAGCAGGATCTGAAAAAGTTCCAACTGCTCCTGTCACAACCAGATTAACTATATCTGCTCCTACAACTCCCACAAGAACAGCGCCTGCTGTATTCAATGTTGCTGTTGTATTTCCATCATAAACTTTGTCATTGGCAGTCACTCCTGTGATAGTCACTACAATTGGAGGCCCGTTCAAAACTCTGTTTGTGAGATTTGTTATTGAAAAGTCGGAGGTATTGGTGATATTAACTGAAAGATATGGCGCTGTCTGATTGAAAGCAAAAAATGCCGTTCTGTAAGGAGACGCCGTAAAATTAAACGCAAGGTTAGGCGTGAACTGCCCAAAGGGTACTGAATTTGTTAGTAACACTTTGGCAATCCTCAGGCCGGGGGCGGTTGTTGGAATAATGGTACCTGAACCGTGAGTTACGATTCCGGGGTTTGCAATCTTTATACAATTTGATGCAAATGTTATCCCCGTAGTCGGTTGTTGTGCAGCAACCAATTGTGATGATCCTGCCACTATACTTGCTGTAATTGTTCCGCCATTGGCAATGGCAGGATTTACCAATATCCCTATTTGGTAAACATCAAGTTCAAATACGTTCGCTAAATCTGTATTAACGATGTAAATGTCAAACTTGAAAGTTGTCGGACTAGGTTGAACATCGTTGATAAGCGAAACCTGGTAGCTTGCAGGGACCTGAGCCCTTGCAAGCGTTGTGATAAATACTATTAGTGTTACACTGTAACATATAAACTTTATAAATTTCCGTTTCATGATTTTAATTTTTTTTAAACAATTTTTAAAAGATATTCATTAACTTCATGAGGTTTATTGGATTTATCCGTGGATAACTTTATTAATTAAGGCGTGATAGAGGAAATAAACAACAATGAATTGTTTTGTACCATGTTAAGGTCGAATGCATCAACACTGCCATCTCCATTAACATCTGTCAATAGATAACCTGTTGAGAACAATATTGCATCATTCTGAACAGCCGAAAGGTCTAGTACATCAACTACCCCATCAGCATTGACATCACCGGCATAAATACCATAAACAGCATTAGCATAAGATTGACCGCTGTTCAAAAACTTTTCGTTTTTGCCATAAACCTGTGTTGCTGCTGTAGTATAGTTATAACTGATAGTAATTCCAGCAAATGAAACCGGAGCTGCACTGACAGTCGCAATCCCATTTCTAGGAACAATCGTAATGTAATATGAACCGCTATAGGTTGCAGGTACATTTAATGTTGCAAAACCTGAAGTGGATACATTTACGTTTGGAAAAGATGCAACAAGGGTTGCGTAAGTTGTAGAATTATGTAATTCAACAGTAACCTGGTCAGCTGTGGATCCCGGATATTGGTTTCCTGAAGCTCCCTGTGCCTGACGCATAAATCCGTTGATGTTGTATAAACTTTCAAGATAAAAGTTCAGATTGAGGAATTTTGGTGTTACACATGTGCTGAATTGATTGATTCCTAAATCAGGATAAGGGCAGCGTGTTACACCATCAATATCATCGGTAACAGAAACTGCAGTTCCGCGATTGGCAATATTTGCATCACTTACAATATGCAGATCTGTGGTGATCGAAGTAAAGTTCGGAAGTACACTGATTGAATTGAGATCATGCCCTGTTGTCTGCCATTGAGACAGGTTTATATCAGGGTTTGTTGGTCCGTATTCTATATAATTCGCAGTGTTTGTTGCATCACGATAAACATAAAGATCATTATAATCTGAGATCAATGGGGCTGTATCAAAACCGGCACTGCTGATTGCATAGCTGTTGGTTCCCCCTGTTCGTGTGATAACTAAAATGTTGTTTTTAATGGTATAAGGAACATTCACTGCCCATTGGGTTCCCCATTTGAGAGGTTGGCATCCATTCAGTGACCCGAAGCTACCACTTCCGTAAACAACGATAGAGTTGTAATAAAAGTTCACCATCGAGGAAGTGGATGTCTCCAAAACTCCCTGAATATCGGCTGTCATATTGGTTCCTGTACCAAGGGATATCATGTTATTGGAGTATTCCTTTGGCGCAGATCCTGTAGCATCGTAAATTCCAACTATACTGACATATGCTCCCAATCCTGTTAGCGCTTGTTGTATTGTAACATTGTAAATCTTATTTTTCTTTGCATTTCCATTGTCCAGATACATGGCGCTAATGGAAGGATTTCCCGATGTCATGGTGAGAGTAATGTTTGCAATAGTATTTTGTGTGAAATTATTTGAAGCCGCTCCTGTGGTTTCATAAACTCCATAATAAGATGGGCTTGAAGTATTATTAAGCGTTATCGAATTCGCAGTTGTTGCGCTTCCGACAGTATTGCCTGTAAAATTAAACATCCCGCTTAATGCAAAACCTGTAAAAGTAGTGCTTGTCGAGCTGATGTTTGTTACAACATTGTTTTGAATAGTGCTATTGTTGAGCAATCCAAGTTGAAGGTTAAATGGGTTCAACGAAGCGCTCGTTGTCCATGGCGTTCCGGCTGCGTTTGCAGCTGTACCACCTACATAATTTCCGGTGATCACATCAACGTTGCCGCCAACTAAATTTACAGCAACCTGCGCAGTTGCAACTGCACCGGACATATAGAAACTATTTCCGATTACCTTACAACTGTCTCCTGCAGGGTTCAGATTTATCCCATATCCTGTCCAGTTATAGAATTTGTTGCTGTTGCTATAAATAACATTACCGCTGGTGTTGGAGAATATACAATTTGCCGGACTCCCAAGCGGGGCAACAGTGGCATTGCGAATATCACAATTAGATACATCAATTTTACTTGCAGGTGCTGCTCCCAAAAGGATGCTTCCTGTTGTGGCTGATGTTTCATTACTTTCAATATAACAGTTTTTGATGGTATCTTTTAATGACCCGTTGTAGAAACTAAATACAGCCCCTGTGGTTGATGCCGTGGCATTATTATTTCTGAAAGTTAATAGTTTACTTGTACCACCGTCAATTGTTACAAGTGTAGGTCCGTTAAAGCCTATCATTGGAGTTGTGGTTGATCCTGATAGCGTTCGTGCCGTACCATCAGATTTAATGGTCAGTGTAACACCTGCCACTTCTTCGTGAGCAATTACATTCAAAGCGACTGTTCCCGGTTCTGTAATATCGGAAACTATCGTAACAACTGTATTGCCACTTAAAGCTTTTGTGTTTATTGCATTAAATACACCGGTTGATCCGGTAAGTGTAGTATATGTCTGACCTGAGCCAACACTGATTGCAGTTGGCAGTGAAGCGACAATTGTATAACTGTTCAGTGTAGTTGGCGCTGTCATTCCGGTTGTTCCCACCGAAGTTCCCACACTACCAACAAGCGTATTGAATGTTACATTGGGGGTTGTAGCTAAATCCTGTGCTACAACATAATATTGTATAATATCTCCCACTGCGGCTGCTGTTCTCAGTAAAGCATAATTAATTGAAAAACTATATGGCGAAACGCTGTTTGAAGCTTCAACATATTTCCAACCATTACCTGCGCTGGTATTGGCAGCAAATGCATTGGCATCTGTTGATTTTTTATAGTATAACCTGGGTTTCGTTCCTGTTGTATTATTTATTCCCATAATCTGGTCTGTAATTGTAGCAAAACCGGTCATTGTACGGAATCCGGTACCGGTGATTGACGAATTGGTTATCAGGGTATAGGTAATTACCGGGCTGAAAATATCCTGTCCTGCTCCCGGTGCTGTAAAACTTCCTGCATAACAACCAATATTGGTATTTCTTGCGTTGCCGGGTAAGTCAGTACTGATTCCTGAAATAAGAAGGCCTGTTCCAACTGCAGCGCTTGTGTTGGTTAAGTTCAAACTCATGGTTGCAACTGCTGTTGTTGGACTTGCCAAAACAGGGTTGCCAAGTGCTGAATGAAGATCATTGTTTGGTAATGCAACCCTTAATAATTTCATGGTAGTCTGGTTGGCGCTGATAAATGCCAGAACCCCATCAGTTGCCGTGACATAATAAATATTGTAGTCACTTGTGAAGTTTGTCGTCGTTGCACCATTATAATAAGCTGCAAAGTTGGTAAGGGTAGCAGTAGTCCTTGTCCTGACATTCATAAAAATGTTGTCCCTGATATCCTCAGTGATATGTCCTGACTGATAATAAGCATAAGTAGGAGCCGCACCTGTTGCCACACCTGTTCCACCTATGTAAACTGTATTGAACCAGAAGTTACAACTTCCAGCTGTTCCTGTTGATTTGTTTATTCCATAAATGGTAGCGGTACTCGTAATGGCAGCTCCGTTTTTGTCTATCCCAAGCCGTATTCCGTTATTCTGGAATGTACAGAGACCTGATGCTAAATAAAACCCGTATTGTACTGCTGATGAGGAAGCCGTATTTAAACTATGAATGAGGTTCCTGTCAATGATATTATAAATACCTGTTCCCAGGTAAGCATAGATACCAACAACATTGATCACTGCTGCTGCAGTTGCAAAAGTGTTCGACAGGTCATAGATCGTATTCTTGCTGATATTCACGTTTGTTGCAGTTGCAGCCTGTATGTCCAGACCTGCAATGTTCTCTGCATACGAACCCAAAGCGCCTGTCATTTGCTGAGCTGAATAAATTGAATAAACCTGGTTGGAGTCAACTACAAGAACTGTTGGTGAAATCGCTGAAGTCACCGAGCCTATCTTGATACCCCTGCTCAATCCATTAGCTGCACCATTAAGAAACATTGCATTGTTAAAGTTAGCAATTGTATTGCCATTAACAGTAACATTAGCTATAGTTGTACAGTTGATACCTGTTACACTCTGCACTTGTGCAGTGGTTGTTCCGATCGAAGCATTTAAACTTGATGCCGTTGTGGTACTCCCGATAATATTATTTCTGATTATACTGCTGGTACTCGATGAATTGATAGCGGTAATACTTCCTCCTATCGTCGTCAGTGTGGCTGCTGTGGTGATTGATCCTATCATATTATTTTCAATTCTCACGTTGCTTGCTGCACTGGCTATTGAGGTGTTGATACCATAAAAATTCGCTGATCCTGCAGTGGTGTTATAAGTGATTGTGATGGCTCCGTTACCAGTATTACTTCCGATCTGGTTGCCGCCATCAGTTCCTATGTTTACATTTCCACCAATCACGCTGATACCTGTCCATGTTGAAGGTTTTGAGCTCCAGCTAAAATTTGTAATTACATTGCTATAAACTTTACTTGTTGTTGAGGTGGATAAATTCAGATACATCCCTACAAAATTATATACAAGTGCTGTCGTGTTTAAAGTCCAGGTTCCTGCACAAAGTGGAGCATTTCCTCCGATATAGTTACCATAAATACTAAATTGTCCGTCTGCAGTACCATTTACAGTATTGATTCCATACATCGTTCCCGTTGCTCCTGAATAAGCAGTTGTCTGGTAAAAGCTATTACTGTTAATTGTCCAGGAGTTGTTATAATTCTGTATGTTTAAACCCATTGCCTGTGCGGCCCTGTAATCATAAAAGTTATTGTTCGAAATAACCACATTGTCATTGACTGCGACTGAACTTCCTGTAGCATATAAACAGTTGGCTGTTGTCCCCTGTCCGTTAAAGTTACAGTGGTCAATCAGTGTGTTGTCTTCACCTATTGCCGAACCTGAGCTGAGCGTCAGAATACCCAATGATGTTGAGGTAACCGAGCCTGCAAGGGTGCAATACATAATTTGGTTGTTCACTGCATCAGCTTTTATGTCCACTGTCTGTGTGGTCGTACTGCTGTTTGTGAACTGAAGGAATTTGTTCGATCCTGTCCCGCCGTTTCGTCCGTCAATGGTCACATAACTGCAACCATTCATCACAAGTATATTGCCCGACGATGAAAAATTAATTGTCGCAGCCACACTTGCAGCTGGTCTGAAAGTTATGGTCCCTGTTGAGGTTCCGATTACAGAAGGAAGAACAGTGATAGGATAAGTTTCAACTGTTGAAACATAATCCGGTTGAAATTCAAAGATAACATTGCCGCCTACAGGAATATCTGCAACAGCATTGATAGCGATCTGGAATGAAGTATAAGTTGCTGCATAACCTGCATAAGGGCCGCTTGGTCCAATGGCATAAATTCCTGCAGGAAATGTTCCGCCCTTATAACCTACCCTGAAAAAAGTTCCTGTGGATATTGTTGAAAAATCAATAACCTTGAATGATGTGATATTTCCTGTAGCAAAAGTTGCTCCCATGGTATTATAAGGTCCGCCCAAAGCATCTGCTTGTGCCACTTTGTTTACTGAGGTAAGGCTGCCATCATTAAGTCTGACCGTAGTGTTGCTCGAAATTGCTACCGATCCCATACTTCCTGTCAGCGACCAGTATTTGTCTGTTGCTACGCTTGCAAGTCCTACACCTACTGAACCTGCATAAGGTCCTGTGTCAAAAGCCTGTGCTGTGATCACTGCGTTACCGCTTCCTGTCGTGTTGATGTTGGCAAATTCAAAAAGCCACGGACTGTTTCCTCCTACCGGGAATTTATAGTTATTCGAAGCTCCTGTCAATCCTGCGGGAATGGTGCGTGCAAGTGGTCCTTTTACATAAGATGTGGTGCTGCTCTGAAACACACTTCCTGAAGTGCTTCCCAGAATGGTGATAAGGTTCGTGCTTGTAGTTGTGATAACACCTGCATACATTGTCATGCTTGTGCAGTTAACCGGTTTGCCAAGTATCATCGTGGCAAGTGTATTGATCGTTAAATTGGTAAATGAAACATCAGGCAATTCAATGCCTGTATTAATGCTGTGTGCAACCAACGAGTTGTATTGAACAGTGCTTGAAGTAACACCTGTCAAATTGAATGCAAAGTTGGTCAGCGGTACAAATGTTGTTGCAAATGAACCTTCGCCTCTGTTCATGCTGAAAGTGGTTGACGAAGCCGATCTGCCCAATGTAAGTGTCGAAGCATTCGAAGTTCCGAATATCCCTGCCGTCAGCGTCATATTGTTCGAAACACTGATACTGGTTTGCAGGTTAACGGCAGGAGATAAGCCCGATGTGTTATTGATAACCAGGTTGCGGATGTTGTTATTTTGGAAAACTCCCGATCCTGTAACAGAAATAGCTTGTACTGCCGTCCCGTTAAAGGTTAGTGTACTGTTTAAAGCATCATCGCTGTTGATTAGTCCTCCATTGATCAGGTTTCCTTTCAGGTTCAAATTGTAACTGTTTAAAGTCAGTGTGCCGTTGATAGTGACATCACCTGTAAAAGTCGAGGGGCTGTAATAAGCCAGTTGTATTGTCGAGTTATCTGTTACCGTTCCGGCAACATTCAAAATACCGTTCAGACTAAAAGGGTTATTTACAAATAAATTCCCTCCCACATTCAGTGTGATATAACCATTAAGACTAAAGGTGCCATTGATGGTCAGGTCGCCCGTGAGTGTGAAGAAATTGGTATTTAACGTTAGTGCACCGGTAACAATTAAGTTTTTACAGGTTGCAGCAGCGGTCATCATTCTCACATCGCCTGCCAGAATAGTAACTGTGCTGGTACTTGTGGGTAATTGCCCTGATACGGCGGGTACCCATGCTGTACCATTATAAACCTGCCAGGTCGTATAGTCTGACCATGTTGTTGAACCTGTTGTGCCTGATTGAAAGTCGCCGGTAACTTGCCCTTGTGCTCCAATAATTGTCAAAAGAGCAATAGTCAAAAGTGCAAAGATTTTTTTCATACTTCGTTTTTTTTATTGTTGTTATATTGTTTTATTTTTTTCTGTTCTTGATCCCATTCCCGAATTTGAAAAAGGATTTTGTGGAGTCCCAAAACCCAAAGCAGTGGCCGACGGAATCTTTTCTGTAAAAAACTTCGTTACGGCAACACTGTGAATCTGAGAAAAAGAGGAAACCTGCGTAATTAAAAAGAGCAAAAACGCTCCAAAGCCTATGTGTATAAAATTAATTACAATTCTTTTTGTAAATGTTTTCATGCTTTGATTTTTGTCTGGTTATTTATTTAAATCAATAATTTACTGATTTTTTTAATGTCTTTCGTTTGTTCGGATTTCCTAACAAATCCTTCATTAAATTTCATTGGCAAAATTACTGCTGCTGGCAACTGCATGAATTAAGAGATAATTAAGAGGTGGTTAAAATGAAATTAATGATATTTTGCGCCAGGTCCGCGCTTATGCTTCTATTTCCGGGCCTGACTCAATGTCGGACCCGGACTTTTGAAGATTACTAATCATAAAAAAAAACAATCCCACTGCAATTTTTTTTATCCTTTTTGCAAACCGTATGAAATAAATATATTAATTTTGGGAACCGAATTGAAATAGGTCCGCAAGCACATCAACGGATCGCAGTAATCAAAAAAATAGTGTAGAAATAACCACGCTAGGAGTGGAGCTAACTGTTAACCACAAATAAAATTGCAACCATGAAATCAAATGAAATTGTAAGTGAGAATATTTTTGAGATCATCAGGAATCAAATAAAAATCAATGATCCACCTGAAACAAAACTAACATACGACAGATTGCGAATGAAAGGTCTTAACGATATTCAGACCATGAAAATGATAGCACAATGTTTGTCAATTGAATTGTTTGAGATGTTGAAATTTAAGAAACCGTACAATGGTGAAAGGTATGTAAGGAATTTAAAAAAGCTTCCTGAGGACCCATTTGATGAATAACAAATAGTATTCAGGCAAAAGAACTAAAATCAACTTGCAAACTTTAACATCAATGACAGTTATCCCCGTAACTTCGCTTTTGTGTCAAACCAAAGGTCGTAAATTCCGGGGAACTCACTGTTGGCGCGCCTTTCAAACGCTGATGGCGCGCGTTTCAAACGCGTGACTCAGTTGAAAAACAAAGTCACCTAGTGACGACATCTTGGTAGTAATACAAATCAGGTGCAAACAAAGTCCCGGAGTGACGGCATCTTGGTAGTGAAAATTAGCAGAGGCAACCAAAAGTCACGGAGTGACGAAATTTTGGTGAAACTCAATCTTTCAAACGCTTATGGCGCGCGTTTCAAACGCGTGCCTCAATAATTTAATAAGATGAGCAACTTTATTACTAAATACACTCTCACAGTTCTTAACCTTATTACTTTATTTAATAAAATGAAATATGGTATCATGAAAAAAGCATTACTAATCATTCTCCTTTTAAAATCATCATTGATCATTTCTCAGGACTTCAATGATCGTATTGTTACTTTGTCCAACGACACTATTTTATGCCAGATCACTTTCGTTAACGGAAACAACATTTTTTATGATGTAAAAATCAAGAAAGCGATTGATCATAAATTTCTTGCATTGGAAAAAGTGAAGACGTATGTATTAAGCAAGGACAGCAAGGCGGACTTATCAATGAAAAAAAGTGAGGTTAAGGACACCCCTGTAAAGTATGATAGCTTGCAGTTTAAAAGAATTTTACTTATTCAAAGATCCGTCATTGACACTTCCAGTGTTTGTACCGAACAACGTAAGTTTCATGTTGGCAATAGGATTGCAATTAAATTGTATTCAAACGATCTATGCATAAAAGGAAGGATCAGTGGTATTGGCGATTCAACAATGACAATAGGTGCGAATACTATTTTGTATAAGCATATTAAAGAAATACACTCGCTTCGGGGCAGAGATATATTTATTTTTGGTGGGGTGTCCTACATATTGCCTTTGGGTATAAGCATAGCTTTGATTGCACGTGGTGTACAACAACAATCAATGGGAAATGAATATGCCGGTGATTATTTTTTGGGAGCTATGGCTGTTGCTTTTATGGGGTTAACAATTAGTAGTGCGATTGAATTATTTGGAATTATTTACAGGATTACTGCTAAAAGATATAACCTGGACAAAAATTATAAAATTATCGTACTTACGTAAAAAAAAGTAAACTAAACAAGCCATTAATCATCAATTGGCAACAAACCCTGCCGCAGAAATTTATAAAATGATAAAAATGATTGAACATGAACAATAATTTTCAAAAACCTTAAAACCATGAAAAAACTTATTCCATTGATCATTATTTCCTTTCTCATCATCTCCTGCAACAAAGGTACCAACATTGCTGCTTTTGATAGCAACTATGTTGGAGATTGGATTGGAAAAGCTGATTCAGGAAATCATTATAGCATGGTCCCATTCGCAGAATTGATTATAAATTCACAAAGTAATGTAAGTTTTACAAGCTATAGATCAAATGAAGAACATGATGAAGAAATTGAAAGAATTGCCGAAATTAATGGTAAATTGATCAAAGTCAGTCAACCTATTTTTCCATATAAGTTCGAAATTAAAAGTCCGCTTACACAAATAAATTCAACTACAGTAGGCGGGTACCACTGGACAATAACACTCAGAGGACAAAAATATACCTATACTTATTACAGGCATTAAGATTCTCATGACCATTAAATTTGATCAAATTATGAAACCCTCAAAGATCGTTCTCATAACCCTCATCCTTACCACCCTTGCTATCACCGATTTTTCCTGCAAGAAAGATCTCTTAAAGCAAGTCTCCATCACCCCCGGCACCTTCACCGATCCCCGCGATGGCCGAACCTACAAAACCACCACCATCGGCTCTTACACCTGGCTTGCCGAAAACCTTGATTTCGCCACCGACAGCTCATTTTATTACAACAACGACACACTGAATAAAGTTTATGGTCGCCTTTACACATGGAATGCCGCACAGGCAGCTTTTCCTGCCGGCTGGCATTTGCCAACAATGGGTGAGTTGGATTTCCTTTATAATAATTTGGGAAGCTATGCGTCTGGATTCCAATTGAAAGAAACCGGCAATGCGCATTGGGATGGGAATAATAGTAACTCAAATAACTATAGCCAACTTACCATTATTCCCGGAGGAGAATATTCTGCCAGTTTGAATCAATATCAATATTTAAGAACTTGTGCTGTGTTTTGGGAAAATAATAAATATACCTGGATTGTCACGCAATATGGTGATATTTACTACAGATACGAAAACTATTTTGATACTCCTTATGGTAGGTATGCCATTAGATGCGTAAAAGACTATTAGACCTTAATAATTTCTCAACATAATTTTAAAACCAACACCATGAAGAAAATCCGAAGTTTATTGTTCATTTTTATTCTTATGATCCTTTCAGTTGGAATCAATGCGCAGAATTTATATTCTTACGAAAAAGCGGCCATATTTGTGAGTAATAACAAAACTCAAAGAACAAAAGAGATCTATGAAAAAACGAAGGTAAAATATTGGTTGTATAATTCCAAAGTAATCGGGCGTGGTAGAATTGAAAAAATAACCGACAGTAGTCTTACTGTTAAAGGAAAACAAATCAGGTTTAAGGATATTCGTAAAATTGGTATCCGCAAAAATGGAACTATACCAATTTTGGTAGTTATTACCGCCTTAACACCGGTTGCATGGTTTTATACTCCATTACTTTTTGCTTCAGTAATAATGCAAAACAGAAATTTCAGCATGGAAAAAGGATGGAAATTCGATGGGGTTTTCATCCCTCCGGTAGATTCTGCACGAATCAAAAAGATTGCAAAAGAAGATAGTTTGCAAAATAATCCCGCCTCTATGGTCAACATAAGTTTAAATCCCCTCAATAGTTTGTTCAATCAACATACTTTAGAAATTTCTTATCAATGGAAAAATAAATATTCCATTGGTATCAGTGGGGGTATTCAAACCGTGGGTAAATGGTATCACTTCATTTATGATGGCACCGATGATAATTATCCTACCGGCGTTTACAAAGGTTGGTCAATGTTTTGCAATTTCAAAAAAATGAACATCACCCGGAATCATTGGTATTTCGAAACCGGCCTGTCCTATAAATATCTCTATTACGATCATGTTCATTTTATCAATAGTTGGGGCGATCCTGATCCGGATATTGAGTGGATAAGGTCAGAGATAGCCAATGTCTTTGGAATAAAAGTTGAAATGGGAAAAAGGATATTTCTCACAAACCATATCCTCCTTGAGCCTGTTTTCGGCGTCAGCCTCAGACAACGAAGAAGATCTTATATAACTTATTGGGCAAATGAACAATCCGAGCACATAAGTGATAATTATTGGGGGCTTTTATTCCATCGTAATCAAATCTTCCCCGGCATCCAGGCCGGTCTGTTATTAACCTTCGGAAACTTCAAACTTAAATAAACCCCCTGTTGGCATGCATTTCCCAACGCCTTCCCACCAACGTCCCCAACGTCCTGTTTTTCCAATTTCCAATTTCAAACATTCAACATT
Source organism: uncultured Bacteroidota bacterium (assembly GCA_903889915.1). Classification (GTDB taxonomy): domain Bacteria; phylum Bacteroidota; class Bacteroidia; order Bacteroidales; family CG2-30-32-10; genus CAISZK01. Next base: position 5,216 of record CAISZK010000118.1, on the reverse strand, counting down.
CAACATCTCCCCAACCTCCTCCCCATCCCAAGGCACAACCTTATTATGTCGGAGAGCCTCATGACTATGCCAAAGAGACATCTCAGATAGCAAAAGAGGGTTCTCACTATGCCAAAGTGTCACATCCGCGAACAAAAGAGACCCTGCCGTTTGCCATTGTCAGCTCCTGATATTTCAAAGCCAACCTCCATCCAACTAGTCCCAATCCATCCTCCAATTTTGCCTCATCTCCAAAACCTGTCAAATGTTTCATCAATAAAAAAGCCGGAACATAATTCCGGCTTTCTGTCCGCGAGGATTTATAATCCGAGCACATTATTAATTATTTCTCAACAACCACCCTCTTCATGATCTGTCCATTATTATCCCTTAGAATCACATAATAAATGCCTGCCGGGTAAGTGTCAATATTTACCTTGTGATCCATCTGTCCCTTTACCACGATGTCCTTCTCTTCATAGATCAGCGAACCGTGTGCCTGGTATATCAGCAGGTCATAATGTTCTTCCTTCGCTGTCGAGATCGTAACATTAAACTGCCCGTTGTTAGGACTTGGATAAACTTCGAGTGTAGAGTTATCACTGATTTCATTAATGCCAGTCAAAACCACATTGATAGTATCCGAGTTAACCGAGTTGCAGCCATTCAGCGTAACCATAGTCCAGTATATACCATCCGCCGTCGCCACATAGATCTGGCTGTTGGCTCCCGTGATCATTCCCGTAGTTGTGAACCATTGATTCCCTGCAGCCGCATTGCTGAACAGCGTATCATGTCCCTGTGTAATGATTGGCTTTGCAGGTATCGCGTTCACCGTCATCGTCAGCGGTGTCGAAGTTGCCGTACTGACCGTCACACAGCTTGCATTGGATGTCATCATACATGAAACAACATCATTGTTTGCCGGTATGTAAGAATATATTGAACTATTCGTTCCTACACTTGTTCCGTTCAGCATCCACATGTAAACCGGCGCTGTTCCGCCATTCGTGGGTGTTGCCGTAAATGTAACCGAAGCGCCATCACAAACCGGGTTTGTTGAAGCCGCAATGGCAACGCTTACCGGTAGATTCGCATTCACTGTCATGATCACCTGGTTCGATGTTGCCGGGTTGCCTGCTGTGCATGTTTCATTCGATGTCAGCATACAGGTAACCGTATCATTGTTCAAAGGTACGTATGAAAAGGTCGGACTGTCAGTTCCCATTGTTGTGCCATTTACCATCCACATATAAGCAGGAGTTGTTCCCCCATTGGTGGGTGTTGCAGTAAATGTTACTGATGTTGCTTCACAAACAGGATTGGTTGAAGCCGCAATGGCAATGCTTACCGGTAGGTTTGCATTCACTGTCATTATCACCTGATTCGATGTTGCCGGGTTGCTTGCCGTGCATGTTGCATTCGATGTCATCATACAGGTAACCGCATCATTGTTTAAAGGTGTATAAGAATAAGTCGTGCTGTTGGTTCCAGCATTGCTTCCGTTAACCTTCCATTGATAAACCGGTGTGCTTCCTCCGTTTGTTGGTGTAGCTGTAAATGTCACAGGAGTGCCTGAGCAAACATTGTTCACAGAAGCTGCAATGGCAACACTCACCGGCATATTAGTATTCACTGTCATCGTCAATTGATTGGATGTTGCAGGGCTTCCTGATGCACACGCATAATCAGATGTCATCATACAAGTTACCACATCATTGTTTACTGGAGAATATGCAAATGAAGGACTGTTGGTTCCCGTATTCGTTCCGTTCACCATCCATTGATAAACCGGCAACGAACCTCCATTGGTTGGTGTAGCTGTAAATGTAATCGGTGTTCCGGCACATACAGTGTTGGCCGAAGGACTTATTGAAACAGCAGCAGCCAGATCAGAACTTACGGTCATTATAATTGTATTTGATGTGTACGGATTATTTATCGCACATGTTGCATTCGATGTCAGCACACAGGAAACAATGTCATTGTTTAATGGAACATACGTAAATGTCGGACTGTTTGTCCCTGCACTTACACCATTCACCAGCCATTGAAAGAAAGGAGCCGTTCCCCCGTTCACAGCCGTCGCCGTATAGGTAACCGATGAACCTGAACATGCAGGATTGACCGATGATGCTATAGACACACTTACCGGTAAGATCGGATTCACCGTCATGTCAATTGAACCTGATGTTGCCGGGTTGCCTGTTGCACACATTGCATCCGATGTCAGAACACATGTGATGATATCATTGTTAGCAGGAGCGTAAGTGAATAAAGGGCTATTCGTACCTGCATTAACACCATTCACCATCCATTGGTAAACAGGGTTTGATCCGCCATTGGTTGGCGTTGCTGTAAAGTCAACCGATGTGCCTGCGCAAATAGAATTTGCCGATTCATCAATGTCAACGCTTACCGGAAGGTTTGGATTAACGATAACCGGATAGTCAGTAGGAGCGGAGGCCATGCAACCATTGCTGCTATAGCTGGCAGAAACGGTTTGCGGTCCTGCTGTGTTCCATGTAACTGTAATGGTATTGGTAGCTGCTCCTGCAGTGATAGTGCCGCCTGCAGATATAGTCCAGGTATAGTCAGCCATCCCTGCATCGGTTGTGTAAGTAACTCCGCTTGTTCCGGCACATGGAGAAGTTGTTCCGTCAACAACAGGAACAGGTAATTCTTTCACGGTAACCGGAAGGTTGGTAATGCTTGCTGAGCATCCGCCTGATGGGGTATAGGTAACAGATATGCTTTGTGGTCCTGCGGTATTCCATGTAACAATAGCAGTATCGTTTGTTGTTGTCCCGCCCGACGTGATTGATCCGCCTGTGATTGACCATACATAATTGCTCATTCCTGCATCCGTTAAGTAAACAATGCCCGAGGCATCACTGCAAACAGAAGTAAGACCGCTAAGTGCAGGTGTATAAGAGGAAACCACTAAAACAGGATAAACTGTAGCTGTGTGTGCTGAGCATCCGGAAGCATTGGTATAGTTAACACTTACACTTTGTGCACCCGTTGAGTTCCATGTGATCGTGATTGTATTGTCTGTAGTTGTTCCTCCTGCCGTGATAGTGCCACCCGTTGAGACCGTCCAGGCATAATTGTTCATTCCTGCTTCTGTGGTATAAACATTTCCTGTTGAATTAATACATGTCATTGCAATGCCTGTCAGAGTCGGCAGTGGCGAAGGGTTTACTGTTACCGGGTAAACTGTAGGACTTGCTGCAGAGCATCCGCCATCCGTGTAATTAACACTGACTGTTTGTGCACCTGCCGTGTTCCATGCAACTGTTACCGTATTTGAAGATGATGTTCCTCCTGCTGTGATCGTACCTCCTGCCGAAACATTCCACACATAATTGGTCTTGCCAGCTTCGGTGGTATAGACAATGCCTGTTGGTCCTGAACAAACGGTAGGTAATCCCGATAAGGTAGGTAAAACAGTTACTTCCGTCACTGTAACGTTTCCTGTCATTGTTCCTGTCAGGTAAGTAGCTCTGCGGTATGCTGTGGATGTATATGTGCCTGCTGTTTGTGGTCCGAAAGAAAGCGCAGAGCCTATTCCTGCAACGTATGCTCCGACGGGTATGGTATTTTTCAATAACCTGTAAAGTACTCCTGTTTGAGAACCGCTTAATCCGACAGCTATTCCGCTTCCTGTGCAATCAGATCCGCCGCCAGTCATGCTGAAAGCAGTAACCGGTGAATTAAGTATGGGGTTGGCCATGGTCAATACCGTATGATCTGCTGAATTGACAATGCTCACTCCCAGGAAAGGCGATGTTTGGTCAAGAGCAAAGACAGCAGTATTATAGGGGCTTGCTGTGAAATTAAATGAAAAGTTGGGAGCAAATTGCCCAAAGGCAACAGTATTTGTCAGCCTGATGCGGGCTATTCTTGTTCCCGGCGCTGTTGTTGAAATGATCGTGGCAGACCCATGCGGAACAACTCCCCCAGGACCTATCTTGATACAGTTTTGGGCTGCACTGAAAGTTAATGATGCAGGCTGTTGTGATGCAACAAGCTGCGATGATCCTGAAACGATGGTTGCCGTGATGGTTCCTCCGTTCACGATAGATGGGTTCACAAGTATTCCCGCCTGAAAAAGATCGAATTCAAAGACATGCGACAGGTCGGTGTTCTGCAAATAAATGTCGAATTCATAAACCGTGGAACTCGTCAGTGAGTCATTCCGGATGGAGCATTGATAGCTTGATGGCACCTGTGCCCGGCTTGCTGAAAAGAAAATTAACGACATGGCAAATGTCATTAGTAAAGTGGTAAAGAATTTAGTTTTCATACTTCTGATTTTAAATTTTTCTGTATTGAGTTGTTTTGTTTTTACGTGTGATCAAATTATTCTGTTAGGTATTTTCAGCATCAGACAAGAATTGTCATGCTGATCATTGAAGTGAGAGTGTTTTTGTTTTATCATCGGTTTCTTTTTAAGTTGGCTTCGGTTTATGATCATGACATAGCAATGCTGAGATGTTTATTTGCTTTGAGCAATTACATCCATGATACTAATAAGGAAGCACAGTTTTATGTGTAATTTAATTGTCATTCAAACCTTGTCTAAATTGTCTGATTTAATAATTGGCAAATGTAGATTGCAATCAAAAAATAGAAATTAAAACACAGTTAAGAGAGAATTAAAATCAAATTAATTGATAGAAGAAGATAGATGTTAGTTGTTGGTTGTTGGATGTTAGTTGTTGGATGATGGGGCTACTTTGGAAAAGTTTCCTTCACTTTTCCAAAGTTTGTTTTTGAAAATGAAAAAAGAGTTGTTAGATGTTGGATGTTGGATGTTTGATATTGGATGGTGGATGTTGGATCGGTACTTTGGAAAAGTTTCTTTCACTTTTCCAAAGTTAGTTTTGATGATAAAAAAGATGTTGGATGTTGGATGTTGGATCGGTACTTTGGAAAAGTTTCTTTCTCTTTTCCAAAGTTTGTTTTTGAAAATGAAAAAAGAGATGTTAGATGTTAGATGTTAGATGTTAGATGTTGGATGTTGGATGTTGGATGTTGGATCGGTACTTTGGAAAAGTTTCTTTCACTTTTCCAAAGTTTGTTTAGAAGATTTTCTAATAGAAAAATAATTGGAAGAAAAAAGGGGGGGATTCAATAAATTTTAAATAAACAACTTTTCCAAAGTGGAAGAAACTTGAGGATGTTCAAAAAAGTGTGTCAAAAAGGAAAAACAATTTTAATTTTGACACATG
>CAISZK010000117.1 GCA_903889915.1 uncultured Bacteroidota bacterium | reverse complement strand
GCCTCAAGTTTGAGGTACTTCTACATCAAGTTTGAGGGACATCTACATCAAATTTGAGGGACATCTACATCAAGTTTGAGGGACATCTACCTCAAATTTGTCATTTTTCAAAATTGTACAAAATGGGAATTTGAAAAAAAAACGATAGGGAATGTAAGTGATTTTTAATAGAGGATAAAAAAAGAGGACGGTGGAGGGCACGCGTTGGGAAACGCGCGGCAACAAGGGGGAAAGCCTGCTAACAGAGGAATGATCTTACAAAACACTTTACATATCCTTCACAATATTCAAAAAATCATCCAACATACAAGCTCCCGTTGGTGCGTTATTTTCAAACACCATAAAATAATGAACTTGTTGATTGCTGTATTTTGTGTAATGGTTTCCCAGTTTAATTTTCTTATCAGCGTTCAAATGTTCGCCTTTGGTTTCAATGAGGATTATTTTTTGAGTTTTTGTGTAAACAATAAAATCGGGATAATGATTGATATTACCGTTAATTTCAAATCCTTTTTTGCTAAGGTTGCGATGCCAGAATTCAATGTTATCCATCATCTCCAAAGCGCCTTTTAATTTGCTTTCTAAAGTATTTACCCATTCTTCCTTGGTATATAATCCAAAGTTGCCTGATGGGGATGTTCTACCCAATGTTATGGATTCAGGAAAATGATAGGATGACATTAATTTTATTGTGCTGCTTAATCGTTTTCCAAATTGCTCCTCTGCGTGTATAGCCATGTATTCCTGAATTCTTTTTTTTAATTTTTCGGCATACAATTCAGGACTTTGTTTTAGTTCGGCTAATTTAATTTCATCCAATCCATCAATCACTCGTTTGGTGAAACTTAATAAATCGGGCTGCGTTACCGGCGGCATTTTGCCCATTGCATCAATAACCATGCTTGCCAAAGAATTTTTTTGGTTTTCTTCGTTCAGCGAATTGATGTGTTTGATGATTGCCTCGCGTGTTTTTGCATTTAATTTAATAGCCTGAGGTAAATAATCTTTATTGCCTTCCGCCACCAAATCTATTTCACGAATATTTACTGTGATTGTGTCAAAATTTATTTCTGAATCTTTTGAGTTAAGTTTAAAATTACTTAATAACCATTCCTTGTCAACAAGAACAAAATCATCAGGAATCAACATGCTCTTTTGCTCGTTTTCGCGCATGAATTGAGGAATAGCTATGTCTTTAACTATCTCCTGGTATTTTTCACGAATCTTAATTGGTTGCATCATTTCTGCATTTATTGGTACGGTGCTTAGTTCATTATCGGATAAATCTTCCACAACTTTTTCCAAATTATTATAAGCAGCAGTGGCTTTTTGTTCAATTTCATTTGAAATTTGTTCTATGGTTTTTGTATTGGGTTGATAGGTGTCGCTGATTAATTCATCCAGTGGTTTCTCTTCTGAAATTTCATCAACGTATAATTCTAATTGCTTTTCTTCTGCCTTAACAGGACCTTCATCTTGCAAGTTATTATCAATGCTGACCACTATTTTATCTCTATCACTTAGTTTATTAAAACCTTGCTTGTTTAATGCTTCAACAATGGTGTCCAATGTTTTTTGAAAATCAATATTGCAGGTAAAAACATAACTCATGTTGAGCATTTTGTCGGCTTGCTTCGATGCATTGGGTAAGCGCAATATTCTTCCAAGAATTTGTTCCACTTCAACAGGGGCGCTGCGGTTTGCAATGGATGCAAGGATATAAGCAAATGAGCAATCCCATCCTTCGCGAAGGGCATTTACTGTAATGATGTATCGTATTTCGCACTCCTTGCTGAACAGGTTAACATTCTTTAAATCCTTGTTATCATCAGCCGTTTTTATGGCAATATGTTTTTCATCTAAACCATAAACATTTTTCAATTTTTCTTTTAGTTTTTGAAAGGTAATATTGTCAACATTGCCCTTGCTTTGCGCTTGAAACAAAACGATGGGGCGAATATAATTTTCACCATTTGCTTCGTTTGCTTTGGCAATTTTCTCAAGATTCTTTTGAAGGTTTATGGCGCTTTCAATAACATCTTCTGTGCGGTTATGGTTATAAACCACCACTGGCAGCTTCACCATATTTTCTTTTTTCAAAGCCATGCTGTCGGCAACTGTGATAACATTGCTGTTGTCGCGGGGAGTGGCTGTAAGGTCTAAAATAAAACTTGGGTTTAAATCTTTCAGCATATCCACACTCAAATCGCTTTCGGCATTATGGCTTTCATCAACAATGCAAACAGGGTTCAACTGACGAATAACATTAATCAAACTCATTTCATCAACTCCCGGTTTGTTCAAATAAGAACTTTTATCTGGTTCTCCTTCAAAAAATGAAAGTAATGATCCGTTTTCCTGGTAAAGCTTTCGATCTTCTTTGTTCTTTATTCGCAAAGAAGCAAAACTCAAAACCATGATGCTCAAATTTTCTTTAACCGTGGTGATATTGAAAGATTGTGCATTCTGCAATTCCTTGTTGTCATACACTTCAATCCGGTGGCTGAACAGATCATTCAGCTTTTGACGATAAGGATGCGATGGATTTTTTAAATTCATAAGCGTTTGTTCCAAAATTGAAGTGGAAGGCACAAGCCAAACAACTAATTTGTTTTGTGGTTTCAGATATTCATAAATGGATGACAAAGCAAAGCAAGCCAAAAATGTTTTGCCGCCGCCTGTAGGCACTTTAATGCACACATGCGGACATTGTGGAATGGTGTATTTATAGGGGGGCATTCCATTGAAATCAGCCGATGATATGGGGAAACCTTTGCTTGCCCAATGTTTTTCATAAGCAAGATGGATATTTCGTTCTTCGTTCAGAAGGCGAAGAAAGTTTTCCAAATCTTCAATAATCAGGCGCTGATATTTTTTTAATTCCATTGTGCTTTTTTATAGTTCTCTCTTGGTTCTATTTTTATGTGGCTAAAGCCTTTTAATGATTATTTCTTTTTTTACTGTCAGTTAAAACTGACTGCAATAAATGCTTTGCTGCTGCCATCTATTGCAGTTCACTTCAGTGAACTGATAAGAAAATTAGATTCCTTTTCGCTTTAGCATCATTTTTATTTTTCATTTGCTTCATTTCCCATTCTTAAAGTTTGCTTATGTCGCGTGGTATTTTTTTGAAAACAATGTTGTGTTTTAATAATATTTTTTCCGAAAGCAAACACATGTCAGCATAGATGATGTACATTTCTGCCGGTTCTTTTACATTCATCAAATAGGCATCATCTAAGGTTGTCGCATCGTCAGGATGGTAATGAAAATAAATTCCTTTGTTATTGCATTTGCCAAGATAGCCTTCGGCTAAAGGTTGCAGCGTATAGGGAACATGTGTTTCAGAATACCATACATATTGTTGAATTTTGAGTAATGAAATGTTAGGATTCAAATTATTTTCATCATCCAGAATTCTTTCGCCTAAAGTATAAAAATCAAAATTGCCGCTGGTGCCTTCTGTTTCACCATAACCATTGATAACTCGCTTTACTCTTTCTGCGGTTATGGTTTCGGCATAGTCTTCCATTTCTATTAGGATGAATTTGCGATTGCCGCTGTCTTGTTTATTGAGGTTTAAGACAGCGTGGGCGGTAGTGCCGGAACCAGCGAAGGAATCGAGAATTATAGAATCAATACAATCATAAGTAACGGACTTAATAATATTCGAAATTAATATGGATGGTTTGGGATATTCAAAAGGTTTTTTATCAAATAAACTTAATAACTCTTTGTCACTATCTTGGTTATCCCCCCAATCTAATAATAAATCAACTACAGTTTTTTTCTTCAATTTCTCTTCCTCTGTCGGCAATCTTCTAAAACCCCCATTTACGGTAATGAATAATAAATCTTCTTTGCAGAATAAATCTATATCTTCTTGTTTATTTCTAAATTGACCTTTAGCCGTAAAATCATTTGTTGTTCTACCATTTTCAACAAAAACATCTTGTAAAAACTCAAGTTGCATTGTTTTGATTTTGTAAATTCCTTTAGGAATTTTCTCAATATTCTTTTTTACGACAATACCTTTAGTTATTTTTCTTTCTGAAACTTCATTAGCTGCATTATCTATTCTTCTTGTATCATCTGAAACATCTTCAATGCTAAGTTTGCCGACCCGAGAAGCATTCTTAGAATATATGATAACAAATTCCGTTAGGTAAGCAATATGTTTTGCTAAAAAGGAAGGTTGTTTTTTCTTTTTCCAAATAAATCTGCCAATAGAATTATTCCCTCCAAAAATCTCATCGCAAATCAATTTCAAATTTGCCTGTTCATTATCATCTATAGAAATAAAGATAGCACCATCTTCTGCCAATAGTTTATGAAGTAACTGTAATCGGGGATACATCATGCAAAGCCATTTGTCATGCCTTGTCAAATCTTCACCATCACTACCGACAACTTTATGCAACCACTTTTTAATTTTAGGATCATTTACATTATCATTATAAACCCAGCCTTCATTTCCTGTGTTGTAAGGAGGATCAATGTAAATGCACTTTATGCGGCCTTCGTATTCAGGTAAGAGAGATTTTAATGCTTCAAGATTGTCACCATGAATTATTTTATTCCCGCTTTTGGTTTCTTCTGTAGTTTGTGTTCCATTATTGAAACCATAAGAATGTTCGAGCACACGGAAGGGAACATCAATGTGATGGTTAATTACTTTTTCTTTTCCTATCCAGTGGAGGGTGGGCATTTGTAGCTTTCATTTTGCCACAAAAAAATAGACGTGAAACGTTACATTTACTTGTATCAGTGGGAGTCGAAGCCCAAGCAACAAAGTAAAGCAACGCTCACGCCTATGACGTGAGCG
>CAISZK010000116.1 GCA_903889915.1 uncultured Bacteroidota bacterium | reverse complement strand
TTTTTTCAGTTCATTAACCCCGTTGGATATTACTTAATAAAAATGATTTGCAAAAACTAAAAGCTATCCCACGGGGTTAAAATGAACTGCAATAAATGCTGCACTGACATCTATTGCAGTCCTGCTTCAGCAGACTGAAAAGAAAATCTGCTGCTGCTGCGCTTTAGCATCATTGTTTTTCTGCGCAATGAATCTGAAGGATTCACATTCCGAAGTTTCGGAATAGAAGATGAATCACTGCATCATATTCGACTCCTTCAGAGTCGCACCTCCACCCATGAAACCTTTTCTATTCACATTCAATCCCTCCGGGATTAAGGGAAAACCTGTCAGCGTTTTTTCAACCTGACAGCGTTTTGTGAACAAAAAAAAATCTTTCAAAATGCGACCAAAGTCAATAGCATTTTTGATCTTTTCAAGTGAATATTAATGCAAAATGTAAAACAGAAAAATGTAAAATGTAAAATGCTGCGGCAACATTGAACGTTGAACTTTAAACTTTGAATATTATTGCGAAACCGGCTGACTTTAGTCAAAAAGCTCCAACCCCAGAATACCTATTATTATCAGTACAATCGAAAGGATCTTCATGGTTGAAACCGGTTCTTTGAACCAAACTATGCCAATTACACAGATCAGTGCTGTGCCAAGGCTTGCCCAGATTGCATAGGCAATGCTGACATCCATTTTTTTCAAAACAAAAACCAATGCTCCCAGACTCAATCCATAAAAAACAAAAACCAAAATCGAAGGAACAAGTTTCGTAAAACCATCAGCAAACTTCATACAGATAGTACCCAACACTTCAAAAATGATCCCAACCGCGAGATAAAACCAGGCCATAATAATTACATTCTAAAATTTTTGTAAAATTACTAATTTAATTCCATCCTGTTCCCTGTTGAATTTCCGGATTATTATTTTTACCTTGAAACCAATTTGATAAATATATTTTACCACTAAAACGCTAAAACACAAAATTTCACGAAAGACTATTTTACTGGCTTTTATTATTTAGTGTGATTTTGTGTATTAGTGTTTTTGTGGCATTTATTTCTTTTAGGAGCAGATTCTGCCTTTATAATTTATACCCCCTGAACGAATGGGCATTTATCCGCCATGCAGTGGAGTGTAGCGGTCAATCCGCATTTTATTTTAAGATTTACAACCCGTGAAGAAAATAATTTATTAACTTTGTGCGATTTTTGTACGACAGTTACAAGGCAGTTATTAATTTTTTAAATTAATATTAAAACAAATTTTATGGGAAGAGAACTGTTTCAACCAATGCATCTATTGCTGATACTCCTTATAGTGCTATTATTATTTGGAGGTAAAAAGATTCCTGAACTTATGAGGGGACTGGGCAAAGGTGTAAAGGAATTTAAAGATGCTTCAAAGGGAGAAAAGACCGAAAGCAAACCAAATGCTGATGTTGATAAGACCACACCTGATAAAGAGATTACTGATAAATAGTGCCGGATCCAACAGGTTTTTTTTATAAGACTGTTTTCCTCCGATTCTGAAAATTTTATTATTCTGCAATTCTATCAAGTATTTCAAAATCACATTGATTTTGAATGACCTTAAATTCTTTTTTCATAAGCAAGGCTTCGTGACATCGCTGAAATATAATAAGCACATTGAACGAAATTTAGGACAGGCATTAACAATAATTAACAAGCAATTAATCAGATGTTTCCGGTGGAATATATAATATTGTAAACTCAAAATAAGGGAAATTGTTCATAAATAACTTGCAATACCTTAGGCTCATACATTTTAAAAAATTTGTTATTAACGCACATACTAAAAAAAAATTAAATGAATATTTTTCTCACAGGATCTTCTGGTTTTTTGGGAGGTGAAATCCTTATTAATCTTTCGAAACGAAAGGAAATTGATAAAATATTTTGCCTTATCAGAGCGAAATCAGAAGAAGAATCAGTAATTCGTCTGCACAAGATCTTCGCTTTTCACAACGATTATTTTGATGCAAAGAAAGTGATTCCTGTTTATGGAAACCTTACTGATCCGCTGTTAGCAAAAAATCTGGCAGAGAATAAAGAACTTCAGGACATAAACCTTATTGTTCATTCAGCAGCAAACACTTCGTTTTCTCCGATTTATAACGACATGGTAGAAAACGTAAATATCAACGGACTCAGAAATCTGCTGGAATGGGCAAAAACACTGAAACATTTACAGACTTTCACTTATGTTGGCACAGCAACGATTTGCGGCGAAGGAATTACCAACAGAGTTGTTTATGAAGATGAATCTCCGGACTTGAATTCCAAACATTTTGTAAAATATACCTATACCAAAATGCTCGGTGAACTGATGTTGCATGAATATCTGCCCGAAGATAAAATTTTGGTTGTCCGCCCTTCCATCATCATGGGCGACACACGTCCATGGCTGCCCCGTTCTTATGTCATTTTATGGGCGCTTGCAACTGCCAACCTGATGAGATTGGTGCCTGTGGATTCGGATTCAAAACTGGATATTGTTCCTGTTGATTACACAGCTAATGGCATCACAGAATTGTTGTTTGCAAAACGACATTATTCAGTGTATCACATTTCAGCCGGAGTAAAATCCTCAACAACTCCGAAAGAAGTATCGGCAGCTTTTGAAACTTCATTTAAAGACAGACCTCCATTTCAGTTTATCAATATTGAAATGATCTCACAAATGAAAAAATGGGCAAAGGGAATTCTTAAGCCCGACAGCCATTTAAATAAATACACGGATTATCTGGAATACTGGAATAAAATATTTGAAGATAAAGGCGCACTCAGAATTTTATTTGCAGGACTTGAACCTTACATGAAATTCATCAACCTGGGACAGATCTTTGATAACTCCAGGCTACTTGAAGACACCAATGTAGGACCATCGGAATCTTCATCAGAATATATCAAGCGTTCAATAACCTATCTCGAGAACATAGATGTTTTTGAGGGCGCTATTGATCCATAGGAATTCATCAGGATTGCAATAGTTGATCTAAAGAAATAATGCAACGGCTTTGGCTTAGTTGCATTTTTTTTTGCCCTGCCCTGACTTTTTTTATGAGACACTAAAAATTCAAATAGAATTCTTTAGTCAGATCTTTATATTCAGTTGTGAATTCTTTACCTTCCTTATCAAGAATAGCAATGGTGTTTTCCTGAACTAATTTTCTTGATCGTTCAAGTTGAAGCAAAATTCTTAGCGGAAGCGCTTCGGCCTTTGGTAAAATATTGGTAACCCTTACGGGAAAAAATCCTTCAACAAGAGCAATGTCACAAAACTTCTTTACAATATTTTGAGGAATTATAGTGCAAAATCTGCCATTGTGCTGTAGTAGTCGTGAAGCCAGCGAGAGCAATTCTTCGAAAGAAAGACTATCCGTATGACGTGCAAGGTTTCTTTTTTTGTCAACTGCTTTTAAAGAATCTTTGAAATAAGGAGGACAACAAACAATCAGCTCATATTTTTTCCGGCATGACTTGACATATTCCTGTATCGGGGTATGAAAGCACTGCAATAAATCGTTCCACGGACTGTTTCCGAAATTCTCAGATGCCTGCCTAAAGGCATCATTGTCTATCTCAACTGCATCAATACTTACTTTGCTGCGTTGAGCCAGCATGAGTGCAATCACTCCGCTTCCGGTGCCGATGTCAAGAATGTTTTTCACATCACCCACATCGGCCCATGCACCCAGCAGACATCCTTCAGTGCCAATTTTCATTGCACAATGCTCATCTTCTATGCTAAATTGTTTGAATTGAAAAGACATGATCTGCCTTGGAATTTGGAATTTGGGACTTGGAATTTGATTCTTTCTCAGTCCTTCTCACCAATGTAAATATCAATCAACCCCTCAGGCGAATTGAGAAAAATGATTTTATTCTTATGGTCTATTTTATAAATGATCTCTTCGTTTGCAGGGATCAGAATTTCTTTTGAGCCGAAGCGAATTTCGAGTATCAGTTGCTGTGGCATTTCAAGCACTTTTGCAACAGAGCCGATTTCACCTTTGACATCATCAATAACCTTATATCCGTTGAGTGCAAATTTCTCGAGTTTCTTTTTATCTTTTTTGGGTAACATTGACAGAAGAAGAAAAATTGAGCAGTTCACTAACTGTCTTGCTTTTTCTTCAGTTTCCACATCATGAAGCTTCACTATCCATGCTGAGTTGCCGGTTTCGCGGCAGGCATCAATAAAAAATGGAATCATTTGTCCATTGATTTCAATGAACAATGATTCCATTTCGTTAAGTTCTATCCGGATACCTTCATTAATGATGAAGAACAATTCACCTTTATAACCATGGACTTTTGAAATAAATCCCAGTTCAAAGCAATCTTCTCTTCTCATCAATAAAGAAAAGCCTATGCTTCAGCAACCGGAGTTTCGCCTTCCTCCTGTACAGGAGTTTCTTCAGTAGTGTTTTCTTCAGTTTCTGCAACAGCCTCTTTTTCGTTTAATTTGGCTTGTTTTGCAGCAAGAGCTTGTTCCCTGTCTTCTTTAATTTTTTCTTCGGCTTCAAGTCTCTTTTTCATTTCTGATTTTGATTCCTGGGCTCTCTGACTGATTTTACTTGCTATTTTTGCTTGTTTTTCAGCCTGCCATTTTTCAAACTTTGCATCGGCAGCTACCTGGTCAAATGCGCCTTTTGCAATACCTTTTGCAAGATGGTTTTTATAAAGTACTCCTTTATAAGAGAGAATTGCTTTTGCAGTGTCGGTTGGCGATGCTCCTTTTTGCAGCCATGACATTGCTTTCTCCATATCTATGTCAATTGTTGCAGGAATTGTTAAAGGATTATAAGTCCCTATTTTTTCAATAAATTTTCCATCGCGGGGTGCCCGACCATCCGCAATTACAATGTGGTAGAAAGGTTGTCCCTTTTTTCCAAATCTTTGTAATCTTATTTTCGTTGCCATAATTTAATTGATTATTTTTTTTTAATGGGGTGCAAATATCTGATAATTTTTTGACACAGAAAAACTTTTAAAGAAAATAATTGGTTTTAGGGAAATAAAGGGACAAAAAGAGAAACATAAAAATGCCTGAATTTAGTTTTCTGAAAAGCTGATTGAATTGAAATCCTGAAAAATATTTGGTCCGGAAGTAATTTGTCAGAAATTAAAATCTGTCAAGTGGATTACCTATCAATCAGATGTTACAAAATAACTCTTATCATCAACACTATCCCGAAAACAATAAGGAATAATCCAACAATACGGTTTATCCATAATTGCACACGCGGGCGCAAATACTTTTTGATACGGAAACCAACAAAACTTTTAGCAAGATCGGAGGCAAAAAGAGTCATCAGTGTGCCTCCGAAAAACACAAAGAAATAATCATACAACTTGCCCTCTTCAGCCATTGCCATTGTTGTAAGGTAAGTCACCGCAGAAAGCCAGAAAAGAAGAATAAAAGGATTGAAAATATTCATAAAAAATCCTTTAACAATGTATTTGAAATGGGTGGTGGGTGCAATAGGTGTTTTATGTTTAGCGCTACGGCGCTTTAATATATCGGGTTTCTTTAAGTACATGTAAGTTCCGTAAATAATGAGAACGATGCCTCCAATAAAACCGATGTATTTTCTATAAGGAATGATATGATCGAAAATAGAAGCCATTCCGAAAAAGCAGAGGCAAATAAGGAAAGTATCACAGATAAGTACACCCAGTGAAATATACATAGCAGGTTTAAACCCCCTGTCTATGCTGGTTTGTATGATGGTGAAAAATGCCGGACCAAATGTAAACGACACAATCAACCCCATTATCATCCCTTCCAGAAATATCTTTATCATTCCTTAATTTCTACCTTTATTAATTATTCAATCAATGACTCTTTTTATATTCTTCAACAAAACTCTCCCAGTCCGCCAGCTTTTCATCTTTCATCACCCTCGGAAATTTATTCTGCGCTCCTTCTTTTCCTTTTTCTTTCATCCATGCATAAAACACTTCTGTAGGCAGCACTTCGGCAAACACTTCCCTGATGGCTGCGATCCTTTCAACACGATAATCATCATTCAGAATTTTCAGATACTCATCAATTTTTATTTTCACGATGTCAGCATCAATCTTGCTGTCAATTCCCATGTACCATTTGTGAGCAAACATGGA
Organism: uncultured Bacteroidota bacterium; assembly: GCA_903889915.1. Lineage (GTDB taxonomy): Bacteria > Bacteroidota > Bacteroidia > Bacteroidales > CG2-30-32-10 > CAISZK01. The sequence goes on along the minus strand of CAISZK010000116.1, from coordinate 3,864 downwards.
TCCGTGTTTTATCCCTGCCACTGTAAACTCTCGTACTTCAATGTTGAATTCATCTTCCAGCATCTGTATGGCACGGTTCATATTGTCCTGTGAAAGATGTTCACCACAAAGACTCAGAAAATGCTTGGTTCTGCCGGTGATGATAATTTCATTTCTTTTCACCGAAGTGAATTTAATAGTGTCACCGATCAGGTATCGCCATGCTCCTGCACATGACGAAATCAGCAGTGCATATTCTTTGCCTTCTTCAACTTCTTTTATAGTCAGCGCTGTTGCATTAGGTTTTATATTATTGTCGTCATCAAAATTGTCATTGCTGAAAGGAACAAATTCCATGAAGAGTCCGTTGTCAAGCTCAAGGCTCATTGCATCGGTATTTGGTCTTGTCTGGAATGCAATAAAACCTTCTGATGCAAGATAGGTTTCAATAAATGTAACAGGATGCCCCAGGAGTTTTTCAAATCCTTTGTGATACGGAGCTAATGAAACACCACCGTGAACATAGATGGAAAAATTTGGCCAGATATCGTGTATGGTTTTTAGATTATATTTTTCAATAATCCTTTCAAGCAGTATTTGTATCCATGCGGGCACACCGCAGATCACACCTATATCCCAATCCGGCGCTTTCTTGATGATCTCTTCAAGTTTGGTTGGCCAGTCGCGTTCCTTCGAAATACGCCGTCCGGGTTTATAAAAATGCTGAAACCAAAAGGGAATATTTCCGGTTGTTATCCCTGAAAGGTCGCCTTCATAGTAAGTCCCGTTGTATTGTAAGTGTGTACTGCCGCCAAGCATGAGTATTCCCTTCTCGAAAAATTCACCGGGGAAATCATATTGTGCCAGCGAAATGATCTGCCTGATACTTGTCTTTTTTATTGCTCTGAGCATGTCGCCGGTAACAGGGATGTATTTACTCGATGCTTCAGAAGTACCTGAGCTAAGCGCGAAATACTTTACTTTGCCCGGCCAGCACACAAAAGGTTCTCCATGCAGCGAGCGATACCACCACTTTTTGAAGATTGAATTATAATCATAGATTGGAACCTTTTCGCGGAAAGCGCCGACGATATCTTTTTCCTTTAGCAGTTCTGAAAAATGATAGTGTTCACCAAATGCCGTAATGCTTGCTTTTCGTAACAGTTTTTTTAGTGTACGTTTTTGAGCAGAATACGACTTTGGTTTCAGTGCTTCAAAGGGTAACATGCTTCTTAGTTCAATAGCGCTTTTGATAATTGAACCTAATAATGGTATTCGTATTGTTCTTAAAGTTCTGATAGCGTTTTTAAATTAAGTGAGTGGTAAAATTATTAAAAAAAAATTAAATGGGATTATTGCCTGAAAATTGACACTGATAAAATGAGTTAAATCTCTGAAAGTTTTAGAATGCATTGTCCTCAGTAAAACCCTGTAACATCTTTTATTGTTGCACCGAATAATATCTTGCATTCCACAACACAGGAATGTAATCAATGATGATAAAGGTTTTTATTCTGCATGGTTTGAAACCTGGTTGCTTTGTATTTCTGACTTCGGGTATTGACACCTATCCGGATAAAAATTCAGTGATCATTTTTATTCTTCGCTGCAATTTGACAGAAATTCATAATTTTACAGCCCCTTATGAACGGACGTTATGATAAAATTTAAAAAGATACTCAGAATATCACTGAGAATAATATTGGTCATTATTCTTGCACTTGTTTTACTCCTCGGGGGAATTATTATTTATAATTCTCTCAATTATTATCACCCTGTTCAAAAAGAAAAACTCAGTGTTACAGGAAAGGGTTTTTTCAAAGCTTCCGAAGATAGTATGGTTACCATCTTTAGCTGGAATATGGGTTATTGTGCACTAGGCAAAGACATGGATTTCTTTTATGACGGCGGCAAAACTGTCCGTCCTCCACAGGAGTATTTTCAAAAATATCTGAGCGGAGCTTTGAATTTTCTTGCCAAATATGATACTGTGGACATGATGATGTTGCAGGAAGTTGATACCAGTGCAAAACGCAGCTACTATACCAACGAAGCAAAACTGATAGATCAGTTCTTACCTTATTACTATAAGATATTTGCTAAAAACTATGATGTTCGTTTTGTTCCTGTACCATTTACTTCACCTATGGGTAGTGTGATTTCGGGTCTGATGACTTTATCCAAGATCAAACCCTACGAGGCTTATCGTTATCCTTATCATGCAAGCTTCGACTGGCCCAAGAGTTTATTTATGCTCAACAGATGCATGATCTATACAAAATTCAAATTGCCCGGTGGAAAAGACCTTGTATTGCTCAATACGCATAACTCCGCATTTGACGATGCTGCCGAGCTTAGAGAAGTCGAATGTTACATTCTGAAAGCGGTGATGCTCGATGAATACGAAAGAGGAAATTATGTTGTTGCCGGTGGTGACTGGAACAGAAATCCTCCCGGTTTTGATATGAAAAAACTGAATTCTAAAGAAGGCAGAAAGACAACAGAACCTATGCTTGAAAAGAACTTTCTGCCCGATGGCTGGAAATGGGTGTATGACCCTACAATACCTACAAACAGGGATGTTGCGGAAGCTTATAAAAAAGGCACTACCAAGACAACCATTATTGATTATTTCGCAGTTTCGCCTAATCTCGATGTTGTGGATTATAAAACCATTCAATCAGGTTTTGAAAACTCCGACCATCAGCCGGTATTCATAAGAGTAAAAATGAAAGCAGATACCACTGCAAAGAATGATGATGACCATGTTAAGGATAAAACTTTACATAAGAAAAAGCAGAAGCCATAATAACCCATCATCATTTGTGATGATTCTTTATTATTGAAATTTGTTTCTGATTTTTTCCGGTCAAACTAAATCACATTTTTTTACGTTATCAGCCACGTGTTAAAAACCCTTTTCACCATATTATCCTTACTACTTTCTTCATTTATTTATTGCCAAACATTGAAGGGAGTACTTACCGACGAGAATGGTTCGCCGCTTCCCGGAGCAAATATTTATTTAAAAAACAGCTATGTCGGAGTGGTCACTGATAAGAACGGTTTTTATGAACTTACTCTAAGTCCCGGACAGCAGACTGTCATTGTAAAAATGATGGGATTTAATACTATTGAAAAGCTATTAAATGTCAATAGTAACAAGCTATTGAAATTTGACACTACACTTAGCATGAGTTCAAAAATGCTGAATGAAGCTGTCGTTACATCAGACATCAGAAGTCTCGGCAAATCAATCATGCAAAATGTGAGGGACAAAAGGAAAGATTATCTTGATTCTTTGCAGAATTATGAGTGTGATATTTATCGCAGGATCTCGCTTGAAAATCTGGAACCAAAATACCTGAGGGATTCGCTCGAAAAAAAGAAATCGGATAGTCTGAATAAAGCAGGAAATAAAAAGGAGCCAAAGAAAAAACGAAAACATAAAAAGAAAAAATCAGAAGTGAAAGATGCGGAGGGAAAAACTGTCATGGTTGATTATGTTTCCCTTTTGAATGAAACAATTTCAACTTTGTTTTATGAAAGACCTTCGAAATATCATGAGGCTGTTGTTGGCGAAAACACATACGATATCAAATATCCCGGTCATTTTTACTACATGGCAGGAAATGACATGTCGCAGGGAATCGAAGTTGAAAATATGCAGAACCAATACACCAATCCATACGTATTGATAAAGGATGCACCATCGGCAGATTTTAATTTTTACAGACCTACCATTTCACAACCGTCCATTTGTATTAAACCTCTGTTGTCACCCATTGCACCAGGCTCTGCACTTTCGTATATTTATGATTACGATGGTGTGGTTTATAACAACAATAAAAAATGTTTCCGTATTAAAGTAAAACCTGTTTTTCG
>CAISZK010000115.1 GCA_903889915.1 uncultured Bacteroidota bacterium | reverse complement strand
TTTATGATCCTGAATTATTTTATTTTTATCCTGGGCCGTTCGCTTCCTGCACGTACACTGGCTTTGTTCTCAGTGATAGCATTGGTACTTCTTCTGACTGCAATTTTTACTGAAGGAAAAGTTTCCATGTGGTGCATGTTATCCATTGGATTATTTAACTCAATCATGTGGTCGAATATCTTTACTTTAGCCATCGCAGGTTTGGGAAAATATACGTCCCAGGGATCTTCCCTTTTAGTGATGATGATTTTAGGATGCGCACTGTTGCCACCTTTACAAGGATTTTGTGCTGATAACTTCGGAGTGCAGATTTCGTTTCTCGTTCCTGTGTTGTCTTATGTTTATTTGTTTTTTTATGGAATTAAAGGCTATAAGCCAAAACCGGTACTTGAAAATAATAGTGATTAATAATAAATGATTTTTCGATTGATGAAAAAAGAAGTTGCCGTAGGAATTGATATCGGCGGAACGAATACAGATTTTGGAATTATTGACAGAGATGGAAATTGTCTTGCAAAAGACAGTATGAAAACCAACAGTTATGATGATGTTGCTCCCTTCCTTGATGAACTGACCGACAAAATAAAGAATCAGATCCTTTCACTGAATGGAACAATTGAAGTGAAAGGGATTGGTGTTGGCGCGCCTAATGGTAATTATTTCAATGGTACCATTGAGTTTGCTCCTAATCTGAAATGGAAAGGTGTGATAAATCTGGCTGAAATGCTGGATAAAAGAATGAACCTGCCTGTGATATTAACCAACGATGCCAATGCGGCCGCTATTGGCGAAATGTTGTATGGCGCTGCAAAAGGGATGAAACATTTTATCGTGATCACTCTGGGCACAGGCTTAGGCAGCGGTATTGTGGTGAATGGTGAATTGCTTTATGGTCATGATGGCTTTGCAGGAGAATTGGGACATACAATAGTAGATCCTGAAGGCAGACTTTGTAAGTGCGGAAGAAGAGGTTGTCTTGAAGCTTATGCTTCTGCACCAGGAATGGTATGGACTATAAGGGAAATGCTAAAGAATGACAATACTCCAAGTGTTTTAAGAAATATCAATATTGAAGATCTTACATCAAAAGATATTTTTCTTGCTGCACAAAAAGGTGATAAAATAGCTTTGGAAGCATTTGATTATACAGGAAAAATTCTTGGGATGAAATTATCTGATGCGATAGCTTTCTCAAGCCCCGAAGCAATCATTCTTTTTGGTGGTGTTGCAAAAGCTGGTGATTTGATTTTTACACCAACAAAGAAATACATGGAACAATACCTGCTTCCGATCTATCGCAATAAAGTTAAATTGCTTCCATCACTTTTAAAAAAAGAAAATGCAGCCGTTCTTGGCGCAGCAGCTCTGGTGTGGACGCATTAAATTAAGTCAATAGTCAATTGTCAGTAGTCAATGACTGTTGATAATTGATTATTGATAGTATTTACAGGTTCTAATAAATAAGACATGTTCCGTAAATTTTCTCTTGTTTTTTCTGTCTCACTTGTTTTTCTAATTCTGAATTCTTTCGGTCAGAATTCAAAAACTATTTTAAACCTGATGCCTTATCCGGAAAAGATAATTGTAACTGAAGGCAAATTCAGACTCGACAGTAATTTTACAATAGGTATAACAGGGAAACCCAATGCAAGAATTTATTCTTATGCCACCGGGGTACTTCAGCGACTTGATGCAAGAACGATCATTCTCCTGAAACAAGGCTACCTGAATGCTTCAGACAGCAGCAAGGATGCATCATTTCTTATTCATTGTGATAATCCGGGAAAGATTGAATTGGGAATGGACGAATCCTATTCTCTGGTTGTAACTTCTGATAAAATTAAACTTTCATCGTCCACAGATATTGGAGCCCTTCGCGGAATGGAAACTTTTTTGCAATTGGTGGCAAGTGATGCAAAAGGATATTATATTCCCTGTGTTGAAATCACTGATAAGCCACGCTTTGCGTGGCGGGGATTGCTTATTGATGTATGCCGTCATTTCCATACTGTAGATATGCTGAAGAGAAATATTGACGGAATGGCTGCAGTAAAAATGAATGTTCTTCATTTACACCTCAGCGAAGACCAGGGCTTCCGGATTGAAAGCAAAACATTTCCCAAATTGCATTTGCTGGGTTCAAACGGATTGTATTATTCCCAGGAACAGATCAAGGATATCATTGCCTATGCTGCTGATCGTGGCATCAGGGTAGTTCCTGAATTTGATATGCCCGGACATTCTACAAGTTGGTTTGTTGGTTATCCTGAGTTGGCAAGTGGCAAGGGTCCCTATAAAATAGAAACTCAATTTGGAGTTTTTGTTCCAACGATGGACCCTACAAAAAAAAGCACCTACAAATTTCTTTCTTCCTTCATTAAAGAAATGGCTGTTCTTTTTCCAGATGAATATTTTCATATTGGCGGCGATGAAAATAAAGGTGAAGAATGGGACAAGAATGAGGATATTCAACAGTTCATGAAGAAAAATGCAATTAAAAACAATGATGAACTTCAAAAGTATTTTAATCAAAACATCATGAAGATTCTCATCAGGAACAATAAAAAAATGATGGGATGGGATGAGATCTTTCAACCAGGACTTCCAAAAAATGTGATGATACAATCATGGCGTGGACTGGATAATATGGTTAGCTCTGCAAAGGAAGGCTATCAAACAATACTTTCAAACGGATATTACATTGACCTCTCACAATCGGCATCTGAGCATTATCTGAATGATCCTTTGCCCGACACTGTGAAACTTAACGAACAACAGAAAAAACTAATTCTTGGCGGAGAAGCTACCATGTGGAGCGAACTCACCACGGATGAAACGGTGGATTCACGCATCTGGCCACGCACTGCTGCTATTGCAGAAAGACTATGGTCTTCTTCTTCAATGAAAGACGTGGACAATATGTTCAGCAGACTTGATGTCGTCAGTCTTCAGCTTGAAGAATTGGGTTTAACACATTTAAAGAACAGAGAGATGATGATGCGCCGGCTAGTTGGCAACGACAGCATCGGAGTGTTGAAAAATTTTATTGATGCAGTAACACCCTGGAAAGGTTACAAACGTGAATCAAAAGGAATAGGTTACACAACCACAACTCCGCTTTCGAGAGTTGTTGATATTGCAGTGCCCGATGAACCCGTAGCCCGTCATTTCAATCTGTGGGTGAAAATGTATCTGAAATCACCGAATGACTCTTTGAAAGATTTGATAAATGGCCAACTCAAAACCTGGAAAAATAATCATGATAAAATGGTTGTGCTGATTTCAAAAGTTCCTTCACTTAAAGAAATTGAAAAGGTTTCTGAAAATCTATCTGCTCTTTCAGCAACAGGACTTGATTGTATGAAGTACATTGCATCTAAACAAAAACCTGAGGCAAGCTGGCTCGCCAAACAAAAAACAATTGTTGATGATGCTAAAAAACTTCTGGCTGAAGTTGACATTGCCATCATCCCTGCTATTCAGCAAATGCTGGATTCTTTGAAATAAATACCCAGGTAAATGAAAAAAAGAAATCTCCTTTTCATTTTCTTTTTATTGGTTACATTCCGGTCATTTGCACAGGAAAAGATTGACCCTTTTCAAAATTGGCAATTCAGAAATACCACTGATTCTTCATGGCTACCTGCAACTGTTCCCGGCACTGTTCACGCTGATTTATTCAATAACAATAAAATTCCTGATCCTTTTTTCGGACTGAACGAATACAATTTGCAATGGATCGAAAAAGCTGATTGGGAATACAAATGCACATTTGATGTTCCGTATGAAACTTTCAACAAAACCCACATTAACATTGTCTTTGAAGGGCTTGATACGTATGCAAAAGTTTACCTCAACGGCTCATTAATTCTTACAGCAGATAACATGTTTCGTGAATGGCAGACTGATTGCAAGCCGCTGCTTAAAAAGAAAGATAACCTGTTACGTGTGGTTTTTCAATCAGCAGTGAAAATTGGAATGCAGGATTCTTCAAAATCAAAATACATATTGCCCGGCGGAATCAGGGTTTATACACGCA
>CAISZK010000114.1 GCA_903889915.1 uncultured Bacteroidota bacterium | reverse complement strand
TTGAAAGATTTGGATTCGTGTGTTAGTATAGGTTTTGGACTTGCTGCACTTCACTTAACAAGCGCGCAAAACCAATGCCTATCAATATTTCACTTCTAATTATAATTTAATACGGGCACTGGTTCTGCGCGCCCACCGTTATGCCTCATTTTTAGGATAAATTTTAGTTATGAAAAAATATTTTCTTCTTCTTTTTCTTCTGCTTTTTAACAATGTTTACTCACAACTTATCCTGAAAGAGGGCTTAAATCTTCTATATTATGAAGATTCAAAACACGTCTCATTCCTGTCATATTTATCAAAAAATGAAAACCTCATAGTTGACTATAAAATTAGTTTTAATGAGATGACAGATTCATTAAAAGATCAGTATATTCGAGAGAACATGATTTCAGATTCTTTTTCTTTAAGCAAATACTTCAGATATCCAAAATTAAATTTACCAGATTCAAGTTCACAACTGCTTAACAATAAAATAATCTATGTTTCAAGTATTGATAGTTTGTTATTCAACTCACACAAAATATTTCAAATTAAGAAAGCAAAAATAAGCTTATGGATTGATTTTGATGGAATAGAATATAAGTATCGTAACAAAGTAAGAATAATTAACGACTCACTTACTTTGAATGATTATGCTTCATGGCCGACTAGGAGATTAAATAGCAAAAAAATGATTTCCAATGAAGTGTTTTATATCTTTGATTTTGACAATCCAATCATTCCTGACGATGAATATTCCATTGTATTCCTAGAAAACTTTTATATTGTTCAAATTGAAATCTCTAATCATTCTCATTCTTCAGAACTAAACTTAATTCTTTTAAACAACAAGTTTGTAGATTCGAATGTCTGGAAAAATGTAAGGAATTAAAAACGAGGCATAACAGGCCCGCAGCCTGCAATGCGGGGTAACAACGAAAGCAAACATCAGTCAGATCGGCAAAGTGAGTAACAAAAAGAAAACATAAACCATGTAAAACCCGCACAGCTGCTGCGGGCGGGACGTTAACGGGCATAAATATTATGAAAAGATCTCTTAGCTTAATCAGTCTCTTCTTATTATGTGTTCCTTTTACTGAAGCGCAATCCAATTCAGTAAAATTTAACACACGAGTTCAATTATCTACAGGAGGACTTTTCACCCGTGCACGAGACCCTGAAAGAGAATTCACAATAAATTATCCAGAATATTATGGCCTTCAACAGAGTTTGCAAATTTCATTCTGTGTTCCGGTAAAAGTTTTTAATTTTGGCTTAGGCACAGGTGTATCATTTCGTACAGGTGACTATTTTTCAACCATATGTCCAAAAGTATTTGCTCTAATTGAAATCGGAAATGCAACTAAGAGGTCACTTTTCTCATTTTCTTTCTTTTCCGGTTTAATGCAGGGATGGGTACAAAAGAAAGCATGTTTCTATTTTGGTGGTGGTCCATCTTTTAATTTCTGTAAAATATTTCATCCTATTTCTTTTTCTATAAGTCCATATTTCGAATTCCATTGGGGTGAAACAAAAAATATTACTTTTTGGGATTCAGTGCATGGAGAATATCAAACTTACACTTATAAATACAGGACTTTTACCGGAAATCTTTCTTGCATTATCCAATTCAACAATTTTAAGAAGAAATAATAATATTTACGCCCGTTAACAAGCCCGCAACCGCAAGGCGGGATTAGGAATGTAAGCCATCAATATATGGATCTGCATGGTAATCGACAAAAAGCAAACATAAAACAATTCAAACCCGCCATGCGGCTGCGGGCGGAGAGTTAGCTGAGATGCCGCGATAATGAAATTAATTGTTCGATAGCGATTTTAATCTAAAAACGAAACGGTAATCAAACACAATTGAAAAGTTAAATTGAATTTGGCAAAATTTCAGTAATTTCGATAGAATCTACTAATTTCCCATTCGTAATTGAATCATAATGATTGGAATCATTCACCAAACTCGATATTCACTTGTTCTGATCAACTTAAACCTGAATCTTTGTTTCTGCTTCATCTT